>JASLKB010000012.1:16843-28349 GCA_030747775.1 Acidimicrobiales bacterium
GGGCCCAACGCTGTGCCGGCCCGATCACTCCAGAGGAGGTACCGGAATGAGTATCGCCCCCACCGATGACATGGTCCATGTAACCCGCTGGCACTGGGGATCCAAAGAGTGGTCGCCCTTTTCGGCGGCCGAGATGGGGCGTCGACAGACTGAACTCCGAAACCACATGGCCGCCAAGAATATCGACGCATGCCTACTGACATCGTTCCACAACATCTGCTACTACTCGGGATGGCTGTACTGCTATTTCGGTCGGAAGTACGGCATGGTCGTCGATCCCGAACACACCACCACCATCTCAGCGGGTATCGACGGTGGACAGCCGTGGCGCCGCACCTTCGGCGACAACGTCGTCTACTCCGACTGGCGCCGCGATAACTACTATCAGGCTGTCCGCGACCTGACTCCGGGCACCAGACGCCTCGGCGTGGAGTTCGACCACCTCTCCGTAGACCAGTTCCGGGCCCTTGAGGCGGCCATTCCCGGTGTCGACTTGGTCGATGTCGGTGCGTCAACCATGTGGATGCGGACGGTCAAGTCCACCGAGGAGCACGACCTGATCCGCCACGGGACCCGGGTCTGCGACCTGGGCGCAGCCGTCTGCGTCGATGCCGTAGCCGCCGGTGTCCCGGAACACGAGGTAGCACTGGCCACCACGCAAGCCATGGTCCGTGAGATTGCCGCCAGTTTCCCGTTCGTGGAGCTCATGGACACATGGACCTGGTTCCAGTCGGGCAACAACACCGACGGTGCCCATAACCCGGTGACCAATAAGCTCGTCGAGTCGGGTGACATCTTGTCGCTGAACACATTCCCGATGATCTTCGGCTACTACACGGCGCTCGAGCGCACCCTGTTCTGCGGCCACGTCACTTCCGATGAACACCTACGTCTGTGGGAAGTCAACGTCGAAGTCCATGAACGTGGACTTGAACTGATCCGACCCAATGCCCGGTGCTGTGATATCGCCGCGGAACTCAACGACATCTACCGCTCATACGACCTGCTCAAATACCGGTCTTTCGGCTACGGACACAGCTTTGGAGTCCTGAGCCACTACTACGGCCGCGAGGCAGGCGTAGAACTCCGCGAGGACGTCGAAACAGTACTTGAGCCCGGCATGGTCGTGTCGATGGAACCGATGATCGCCATTCCAGCCGGCCAGCCCGGTTCAGGCGGCTATCGGGAGCATGACATCTTGATCATTGGTGATGATGCCGCCGAGAACATCACCGGCTTCCCGTACGGACCCGAGCACAACATCATCGGTGGATAAGCCTCTCCCAGACGTCTCCATCCACCGGTCACTCCGGGCCACCCGGTCCCGTACCACTGGGTGGTTGGCGATCCGATCGGCCGACGACCGTTGATCAGCCGCCGGCGGTGGTGGTCGTCTCGACTGGAGCCTCCGTGGTGGTGGTCTCCGCCGGTGTCTCAGTGGCCGCATCTTCGGCAGCAGAATCATCAGCTGGCGAATCATCAGCTGGCGCCTCATCGGCAGCAGAATCATCAGCTGGCGAATCCTCAGCTGGCGCCTCAGTGGTCGTAGTTGGCGGGCTCGGCACACCCGAGGTATCCAGGCCGCGGGCCTCTAGTTCGGCCACATGGGCAGCTCGGGTTCCACTGCCGTACCAGCCGTCGGCGGCGATCCCCAAGAGCTCCTGAAGAATGATCGCCGGGTCGCTGGGACCCCACTGGTAGGTGGCGGCGAGGATGGTGTCCTCGTCAAGGCCGACCGGCACCGTAGCCGTCGTCACCTCGTCGTCGACGGCATTATCTCCCGTCGCCATAGTGGTCGTAGTGGCCGCGGGAGTCCTCGTGGTAGTCGGTGCCGGCGAGGTGGTCGTCGTGGCCGCCCGACGAGCCATCAAAGCCACTTCGGCCTCGATCTCCAGGTAGTCCTCACGGAGCTGGATGATCTCGACTCGCAGGGTCTCCAACTCGTCGTCGTTAGTCTCCAATAGGCCACAGCCGGTAGCTGCCAGGGAGAGGGCCACGACAGCGGCGGGAATGGCGACGGGGATGCGGTTGCTCTTGAACATGGGATGAGTATTCCAGAGCCGGACCCCTCGCGCGTGTCGCCTAGCGCGACAGCGTCAAATGGGCACTCCGGCAAACACCTTCTAAGGGGATCGACCTCAGGCCACGAACACCCTCCGGGTGTGATACCCCTCGGCCCCATCGGGAGCGATGTGCTTCGGCCCGGGCGGCTGGATCAGGCCATTACGGTCCCATGCGCGAACCCGAAGGTGATGTAGGCCGGGCTCAGCATCCCAAACGGTGAACCACTGAACCCAGGCTTCACCGTCCCGACCGGGACCTGAGCCCCGCTCCAATCGACAGGGCGCCCACGGGCCGTCGTCGATGGCCAGCTCTACCGCGGCAACACCATCTACCGGAGCCCAAGCCACACCCGCCACAGCCTGACTCCCCTGCGTCGTCTGCGATCGAAGTGGCACGTCGATCCTCGAGGCAATCTTGATCGGCGCCTCCTTGGCCCAACCCCTAGGAATCCAATAGCCATCAGAGTCCATAGTGGTCAGTTCGATCCTCTCCAGCCACTTGACTGCTGAGACGTAGCCGTAAAGCCCAGCGACAACCAACCGAGCTGGAAAACCATGTCGAAACGGAAGAGGCTCCCCGTTCATTCCGAAAGCAACGAGTGCGGTTCGATCTCCACCTAACGCTGAAAGCGGGAACCCGGCACTGAAAGAATCAACTGACCACGCCATGACCTGCTCAGCCAACTCCATAGGACCCGCGAGTTCGAGCACATCGAGAAGGGGAACGCCAGTCCATACGGCGTTCCCAACTAGCTGGCCGCCAACCTCGTTCGAAACGCAGGCCAGAGTCACTGCCGAATCAATGACGTTCATGGCGAACAGGTCAGTCAGGGTGATCTCCACCTCCCGTTCAACCATGCCATCTATACGAAGCGACCAACTGTCCGGGTCAATCTTTGGAACCACCAGTGCGGTGTCGATGCGGTAAAAGGCGTCGTTCGGTGTCGTCCACGGAGTAAGGGAAGGTGGTGGGGCCCATGGCACCTCCGTGCTCGAAGTAGGGGAAGGCTTATCGGTAACTGTTCGACGAACCCTTGGGATAGCTACCTGCCGGCGCATCTGCTCTGTGCCTCGGTCGGCAACAAGGCGACTTCCGAATCCAATCACCCCGGCAGCCAATGTCATCCCGGAGGCATACGTGAGGAAACCGCGCCGAGACGCAACCTTGTCTCGCGGATCCTCAAATGGTGAGTGCCCGTCCTCGACCGGAACGACAGCGAGTAGGCCAACTCCTCGCCTCAAGGCAAACAATCCGGCCATCACTGCCGTGCTCGCTGCAACCAAACCAACGAGGGCTGAACCGGACCGAGCAGCTGCAATCACTCCAACTAGGCCAAAGACGACATAGGCGGCGCCAACCGGACCCTGGGCGGACCTGGCCTTAATCCCCGTTCCTGCTCCCACCGCCAGAACGAGGAGAACTACTCCGGTCAGCAGCGCTGGCTTTTGGGCAGCACCTAGTAATCCGATCATCCACCGGACAAACCACCCAGGAGCAAGGTCGACGACGACATCACCGACTGCGGCCACCAGTGAAAGGCCACCCAAAGCAATCCCGACGAACTCACCGAGTGCTAACGCCAGGGCTGCGACCGCGGCTCCAAGCAGAGCCGCTGTGACGGAACTTTGCTTCACCGTCCCGAACCTAGAACAGCAACCTCATAAAGGACATCGGTGCCGGTACTCGTGGCCGATTCTGTAACCCCAGCTTCATCGAGCTGTCTGGATATTGCGCTGGCCTTCAAGGCCGCCTGCTGTTTGACCATTAGCCACTCGACGACCACTTCTGGATGTGCGAAAACTAGGTCTCTCAGTGACTGACTGACGTCAGCTCAAGTTGTCACCGCTGATCCCGTCGGTAAGGAACGAGCGGCGCGGCCTTCGATTCTCGCCCCCTGTTCGCCGAGGTGTTCGCCGATATCGCGCCACAGCGCCCGCAGCCGGTAGTGGGGCACGATCGGGAATAGATGATGCAGGAGGTGGTAGTCGTGTCCCCGAATCAGGAACGTCGACCCAAAAAAGGTAAACACCCTGGTATCGCGATAACGGCCTGTTTCTGTGTGCGGATGGTGTGGAAGCCAACCGAACACCAGCGACAGCCAGAATCTGGCAGCCCAGACTGGGATGTACCAGAGCAGCCAGACCAACTCCCCGTAGCCGAGGATTGTGCCAACTAGAAGTACTGAGCAGTGGCCAAGGGCTACCGGTCGGGCGGCAGCTACCGCCTCCGGACCGCGAAGGGCAGCCATTTTCCCAATCCGGGTCATCAACCCGCTAGGAATCAGGCGACGTAGAGGTGGAACCACCGTGACAAGCGGCAGGAGCGGGTAGAGCACGGTTCCAGCCACCACTCTGCCGAATATCTGACGGGGCGACCCCTTTGAGTTCAGGACATCAGGGTCGGCCTCATCGTTGGTGGAAGTGTGGTGCTTCAAATGTGTGATCCGATGGGCTTTGAAGGACTCGCAAAGCAGCCATCCGGCCAGAGCCCCGACCATTCGATCTACCCACACCAAGGACCGTCTTCCGCCTGACAAGGTTTTGTGGACCGATTCATGCATGGGCATGTAGCAGGCCTGCAGAAATACGGCAGCAAGAAACATCCCCAACCACAACGGGATCTTCCCTGTGAGTTCAAGACTGACGACCACTACCCAGCCGGAGACACACCAGGCGATGTTGAACAGGCTCCGCCAGCCAATCCGCCCGGTGTAAGGAGCGATGACGCGCCGCTCATACAGCAACCGATCCGCCCCGACTCTTGGTCCCACAGGTCTCCAGCCTCTCAGTGCAGACATCACAACTCGCTATTCAAGAGGGTAGTTCCCCTTGCCTAAAGCGGCCCTCCGGCCACCATGGTTTCTGGTTCCCGAAGGAACTCAGGGCTCTGACCCGATACTTGAGAATGCTGGGATTCGACCGACCCGGGTGGGAGTCCCGATAGGCCGATCGCCAGCACCTGAAAACTGCGCTGAAGCGGTGTTTGAGATACTCCCCCCGGCCATCAGACAGAACACTGTGGTAGCCGTCAAAAGAGCCTTCATCTTGGCCTGCCGGCAGCGAAGTGGCAGCCAAAAACTCTGGCGTCCCACACAGGAAAGGTTCGGGATTGTCAGGGCCGCCCCCGACCAGCAGAAATCATTTCAGCGATTGCAGAGGTGAGGTTCGGCGACCTGAAGGTGAAGCCGGACTCCTCCAGCCTGACCGGTCGGCCCCTGGTACTGGCCAGTAGCAGCCCGTTTGCCATCTCACCGAGGACAGCCCGTAGCGCCAGAGCAGGCGCGGGCAGCACTGCCGGACGCCGAAGAGCACGTGCCAGGTCGCGAACAAACTCGGCATTACGACAGATTCCAGGGGCAACCAGATTCACTGGACCCGCCAGCGGCGTATCTAACAAATGAAGGAGGGCCCGGATCTCGTCATCAAGCGTGATCCACGGCCACCACTGCCGGCCATTACCAAGGCGGCCACCAAGGCCTAGTCGGGTCAGGGACAGCATCCGCTGCAGTGCGCCACCATCGGGGGTACACACGATGCCGGTTCGGGCCAGCACCAGACGGGTGTCGGGCGAAGCGATCGGTGCTGCCGCCGCCTCCCATCGTTCGCAAACCTCAGCTAGGAAGCCTGTCCCCGGCTCCGAATCCTCGGTGAGCTCCTCATCGCCGCGGTCGCCATAAAAGCCGATTGCAGAGGCCGACACGACAACCGAAGGTGGACGATCCAAGTCCGACAACGTTCGGACCAGTAACTCAGTTCCCTCTACGCGACTATGGAGAATCCTCGTCTTCTTAGATGCCGTCCACCGCCCATCGATGCGTTCACCTGCTAGGTGGACGACGGCGTCCACACCTTCAAGGGCCGCTCCGTCGATCCGGCGGGCAACCGGATCCCAAGCCACGCCCCCAGTAGGTGGGCGTCTCCCAACGGGAATGACCTGGTCACCACGTTCTTCCAGAGCAGCCGTCAGGGCGGTTCCGATGAGTCCAGAGGCACCAGTCACTGCGACCGTACGCATGTCAGTGTCCTCCTCTCAGGTACGACGCCAGCGGATGGGCAGTCGGCAAGCTCGTAGGACAGTATGTGCGGCGTTCGTCAGATCGCCACTGCCAGTTTGAAACCCCGAGGAACGAATTGATGACCCACTTCAGTTCGAGTATCAGCATCGATGCCCCCCGGAATGTCGTCTGGGAGGCGATTGCGGACGTCCGTCGGCACTCAGACTGGATGGCCGATGCCGCTGAGATCCGACTTACCTCGGTGCAGGCGACCGGAGTGGGAACGACATTCGAGTGTGAAACCCGGGTCGGGCCACTTCGAACGCTCGACCGGATGGCGGTCACCGACTGGGAAGAGGGCCGCCTGATGGGCGTTGAGCATTGCGGCCTCGTCAGCGGGGTCGGTAGGTTCCGTCTCGAAGACCAGATTGACGGTGGGACAACCTTCATCTGGGATGAGGACCTCTCCTTTCCCTGGTGGTTAGGGGGTCGTGCCGCCGCGGCATTGGCGCGTCCGGTCCTGGCTCTCATCTGGCGGCAGAACCTCCGGCGCCTCGCTGGCATGTTCAAAGAGAGTTCCACGTGCTGATCGTTCTTCCCCGCAGGCTGCTCCTGACCATTGCTCGAGGTGTAAGCCACAGCCCCCTCATCCGGCTGGGACGCGGCCGATGCCACCTGGGTCAACTCAAGGATCTCGACGAATCGGGAACCCTGTCACGGACGCACAGAGCTGGCTGAGTCTCCGAGAATGCCAACGCTCCCACTTCCAGATCCCGGCCCCCCCTTTGAGGACTTCGTGGGCGAACGACACCTGGCCGCCCTAACACTCGTGAGGCCCAACGGCTATCCCCACACAACCCCAGTTGGCTTCACGTGGGACCGAGACACTGGATCGGCCCGGATCATCACCTGGTCCGGAAGCGTGAAGGCAAAGCTGCTCGAAGCAGGGCAACTCCGAGGTTCTATCTGTCAGGTCGACGGTGGGCGCTGGCTCACCATCGAAGGGATCGCCCGGGTGACCAGCGATCCGAGTACCTGTGCCAATGCGGTCGCCGCCTATGCCGCCCGCTACCGACCTCCGAAGGATCGAGGCGATGAGCGCAGAGTTGTCGTGATCGAGGCCACCAGGCTGCTGGTCAGTGCCAGTCTCGTCACTGTCGGGTCGCCCGGTGTTCACGACTAGCACAATGCCCGGACCACGGGTCTGGTCATCTCGGGATTCGACGAGCAGGCAGCGGTGGAGACGTCGTATCTTCACGGTCCCTGCCATCCTGATTGGCTTCCTCGCCTTCCTGGTGCTGCTCGTGCCGGCGCTAATCGTGGGCGGAATCGTCGACCTTCTGACCCGACGACGCGGATCAACAGTGCGACTCGCCATCTACGCCGTCTGGTGGGCTTGGCTGGAGTCGGCGGGTGTCTTCTGGGCTGCCGTGCTGTGGATGAGATATGCACCCCTGGGGCAGCTGGATAGCCGTAGCTCCAGAGGCGCTCACAGCCAACTCCAGCGATGGTGGTCGACCAATCTTGTGCGGGGAGCACGGACCCTCCTCGGCATGGCACACGGGCTCGAGGGTCGGGAAGCGCTCCGGTCGGGAGGGCCGCTCATCGTGCTGGCTCGACACGGCAGCCAGGGTGACGCCCTACTGGTTGCGTCCATCCTCGCCACCGCTGGGCTCCGGCCCCGCTTTGTCCTGAAGCGTCAGCTGCTCTGGGATCCGTGCCTCGACATAGTGGGACACCGAATACCCAACTACTTCGTCGACCGTAACTCCACTGACAACCAGACCGAGTTGGGCCATATCAGACGGCTCGCCTGCGACCTCGAAGACGACGAAGCAATCGTCATCTTCCCAGAAGGGACTCGCTACTCAGAGGCCAAGCGGGAGAAGGCAATCGACCTGCTCGGAACCGCAGCACCTGAGCGGGTGGCCTCGGCGCGCCGGCTTCGGCACGTACTCCCGATTAGGACCGCCGGCTTACTTGCAATCCTGGAGGCCGCGCCGTCAACCGATCTACTTTTCCTGAACCATGTAGGTGTCCACGACTTTCGAACCCTCGCCGACCTTTGGCGCAATATCCCGTTCCCGGTTCCGCTCCGATTTCATGCAACACGCAGTTCGCGTAACGAAGCCCCTGGTGCAGGTGAGTTGGTCGGCTGGCTGGACGCCCGTTGGGAAGACTTCGACACCTGGGTGGCCACCAACACCCCGGAACCGTCTGGGTTACCTACCAGATTCTGAACAGGAGCACCGGAGTGGAGGCTTTGTAGGCCTCGTACTCCGGATCGCCGCCCCAACGCCGGTCAGCCGCCGACTCCAGAAGCGGAACTCCGCTAACCCGTGTGAGAAGCAACCAGACGAAGAGGGGCGAAACCAGCGTCACCATGTTCCAGCCCGAAAGCGCAGGGAAGGCCGTAACTGCCATACCGCACCAGAGGAGTATTTCTCCAAAATAGTTGGGGTGTCGAGATCTCGCCCACAGACCGGTGGCGATGAAGCTGTTCGAGTTCTCGGGTCGTGAACGGAACCTGCGCTTCTGCTCGTCGGCTGCGACTTCGATACCAAAGCCGAGTGCCCAGAGTGCCACCCCGATGAGGGCTAACGCGTCGATTCGCCGGTCTTCAGGACTGGCCATGGCGGCCAAGGCAGCCCCCGCGGTCAACAGGACCCAAAGTCCCTGCAGCGTCCAGGTCATAAGGAACCATGCGAACCGGTACTTCATGGCATCGAATCGGGAGTCGGAACCCACGGCCCTGACACGAGCCATAAGGAACGCCCCGAGCCGTAACGCCCAGACCGTGACCATGATGGCAACAAGCAGGGAATAGGGATTCACGGAGCCACGGGAGACCAGGGCGAGGGCGACGACGGCGAGATACGCGAAGGATCCCGTCAGATCGAAAAAGTGCTCAGTGTGTGCAAACCATGCAGGAACAAATACGACCCACTGCACCAGGAAGATCAGGAAGGCACCCCACGCGAAGATCGGAAAGTTGCCCCACCGAAGGCCTCCGGAGCTCCCAGCGAGAGCCACAAGCACCCCGATCAGGATCGCTGTGCCAGTAGCCAAGACGGAGGCGGAGGTCTTCACGGCACTAACCGGTGGTCCCCCACCGGGCTACTCACAGCAGATTGCACGACCCACCCCCTCCAACTTTCGCTACAGAGATCTGTCTGCAGATGCAAACCCGAATATCTGAGCAGGGTTATCAATTATCAGCGTGTTGACCTCTGCTTCGGATAATCCCCGCTGAAGTAAACGAGGCACGACATTGGTCAGTAGGTGGTCGTATCCGAGCCCGCCGTAGGCGTGAAGCCGATGCTTGGTGGCAATGTCGTGCGATAAAAGCACCTTGTCCTCCAGGCCCTGTTCGAAGTGCCAGAGCACGACTTCCATCCTCTCGGCGTCTGAAGGCATATCGATACCCGGGTTGGGTGGGTACCACGAACTCTCGTTGCCGAATAGGTCGTATTCCAGATAGCAGCCGGTGGCCGCCATGTCGCGAAGCCAGGTCCGGTCAGTGCAGGTTCGATCGATGTGACAGATGATCGTTCGGTTGAGGTCACCACCTTCCTGATCAACGATCTCAACGATCTCAACAGGCGACATTGGGTCACGGCCGGGATGGACCATAAGGGGTGCTCCGGTCTCGGCTTGAGCGGCCACCGCGGCACGAAGGCTCTTCTTCTCGTTGGGCAACCATGGATAAGTACAGCCAATCTCACCAATCAGTCCGGCTCTCACATTGGTATCGCTGATCCCGATCTGGATGTCGGTCACGATCTCCTCGGCGATGGAATCCACTGCTCGATCGCTCATGTCTCGAGGGTGTGTGCCGCCCAGGTAATAGCCAGATCCCACGATGATGTGTGCACCTGTCTCTTTCGCAATACGGACGAGGGGTTCCGTGTCGCGACCGAGGCCCTTGTTGGTGGGATCCACGACAGTGCGCCCGCCAGCAGCGACGAACCGTCGCAACTCTGCAATTGCCACATCCTCGGAATCAAGATGCACATTGTGATGACTTGATGTCCAGTGGTACGCCACCCAACCCCGATTATCCAGCGTGATCTGCTCGTCGGCTAGATGCTGATCGACGCTGTCTGGCGGATCGACATACATGAACGAGCCGTCCATGAGGACGTGATCGTGAGCCAGCGTGATGCCGAGATCTGCTGCGTCAACTGCCCCTAGGACAGTCTGCGCCCACCCGTCCTTCATGGCTTTCAGGAGAGAACTGCCCTGGCGCTGATTTCCACCAGGAGCCCTTCAAAAGCAAGGTCCACGCCGCCCACGACCGTGGCGCTGGGACCAGGCTCGTTGAAGAACTCTAAGCGGGCTTGGCCTGCAGCCGGCCGAAATTGAATATCGGTAAGGAAGATGTCGAGTGACACCACGTCATCGAGCGTTCCGCCAGCTGCGACGACGTAACTCTCAACATGTCGGAGACACTGGCGACACTGCTCAAGCGGGTCTTCGGGTCCGATCAGTTCCCCATTGTCGAACGCGATCTGGCCGGAGACAAACAACAAATCGCCCTTACGGATGCACTGTGAGCCAGCCCGCGGATCGGTTGGTTCAGCGACGTTAGGTATTGAGATGTTCTCGCGGGTCATCACTAGGCCGTCCTATCAGCGATTGATTGTCGGGCCGAGAACATGATCGAGCACGTAATTGGAGAACTCGTGAACGGTCCGTTCCTCGGTCGGCGAATAACGAGACATTTTGGCGAGTTTTCCACTGATGCCTCGGTGGACGAGTTCGCATACGTCCTTGTCTTCGGCCAGGAACATGTCCATCGAGGGGTAGTACTTCTCCTCGACTTCAGTCTCGAACTCTGGAAGGTCGATCGTGGACTGCGGGAAGCAACACCAGGAAACAATCCGTGTCCATTCGGGCCCCTCTGGGAAGTACTGGTGGAACGTGATCCGGTCGGGAGGAACGTTCAAAAGGAGGTGCGGGTAATGGATTATGAAGTGGGTGCTCTCGGTATCTTGGGTTGAGAGACCACCAACAAATGGCAGGGTGTGGTTGCGGGGGACGTAGAGGCCGTTTTCGTTGTCGCTACTGTTAATCGTGTACACCATCGGCTCGCCTCCAGCTTGAAAGCCCTTCGGACAGCGCCGGGGTAGAAGGTGTCGAGAGATCCGCGATGCACAGTCGGGACGTGGTAGCCCTCCCGAGAGTTCTCCACCCAGATCTTCCAGTTCGCTCTAAACCGATTCTCCCACTTTCTGGTGACCTTCATCTCTTCCAGTCGATACCCAGCTAGGCGGTCAACGAGTCCGCCGAGTGACTCGATTAGTGGGACGGCATGAGGGTCGAAGTTGATGAACACGAAGCCACCCCAGGTTTCAGCTCGCACGCTGGGAAGATTGTGGTCTGACTTGTCAAATCCTTGCGCGTCCTTCATTGACGGCGTCGCAAGCAACTCGCCTTCAAGCGAGT
>JASLKB010000130.1 GCA_030747775.1 Acidimicrobiales bacterium
GGCCTGGTAGCCGACGGGCCGACTGATATTGGCGGGTGGAATGTTGTGGCCACCAGTTATCCGACTTTTGCCGAGCATCGTGCGGCGTTGGTGGACGCTGGTTCGACGACGGGGTCAGGGGTCTGAGGTGATGACCAAGCGAGAGGTGTCGCGAGTGATCGCCATAGACGGTCCGGCCGGGTCTGGCAAGTCCACGGTGGCGCGGGCGGTCGCCGACCGGCTTGAACTCCAATACTTGGATACCGGGGCGATGTATCGGGGCGTCGCTCATGCGGTGCTTCGGCGGGGAATCGACCCGACAGACCAGGCTGCGGTAGCTGAGGTGGCACGAGGGGTGTTGCTCGACGTGACCCGCTCCCGTTGTCTTGTCGATGGAGAGGACGCTTCGGTGGCCATCCGAGGTCCTGAGGTGACCGGTGCGGTGAGCGCTGTTGCTGCCAACCCTGACGTCCGGGTGGAGATGGTCGCTCGCCAGAGGGAATGGGTCGCCGAGTTGGGGGGTGGGGTCATAGAGGGCCGAGACATCGGTTCGGTGGTCTTCCCCGACGCCGAGGTGAAGGTGTATTTGACGGCATCGCCTGAGGTCAGGGCAAGTCGTCGGGCCGCCGAGGTGCTCGGGCTGGACGTTGATGCGGTGGCTGCCGATATCCGGCGCCGCGACAAAGCGGATTCGAGTCGGACGGCTAGCCCCCTGGTGACCGCCGATGGCGCTCGAGTGCTCGATACCTCGGAACTAACCGTGGACGGAGTGGTGGATGCCATTGTGGGGATGCTGTGATGCCTGATCGGTCTGGTGACCAGCCGGGGGGCCCGACCGGAGACCGGAGCGCGTCCGACCTCGGGCGCGAGATGTCGCTGGTGGACGGCGTGGCCTATCGGATCTCCTGGTCGGCCCTGTGGCTTCTATGCAAGATCTGGTTTCGCTTCTCCGTGGTAGGCAAGGAGAATCTCCCGTTAGAGGAGCCGTACATCCTTGCCCCGGTTCACCGGTCGTACCTTGACACGCCTGTCGGTGGCATGGTGACCGCTCGGCGTCAGAGGTTCTTGGGGAAGGAGTCACTCTGGCGGAATCGGATTGCGGGTCGGTTCCTGACAATTGTCGGAGGGTTTCCGGTGGAGAGGGGTACGGCGGATCGGGCGGCCCTTCGCGGCTGTCAGGAGGTTCTGGAACGGGGGGAACCCATGGTGATGTTTCCTGAGGGCACCCGCCAGCACGGGCCGATCGTTAGGGCCGATCTAATGCACGCCGGACCAGCCTTCGTGGCAGCGCGCGCCGGTGTTCCACTGGTGCCGATGGGGATCGCCGGTACTGACCACGCCATGCCTGACGGGTCGTTGCGCATTCGGCCGACCAGGGTGGTGATGGTCGTCGGCGAGCCGATCCGGCCGCCGGTGATTGAAGGTCGGGTACCCCGCCGGGCGGTGGCTGATCTGACCGAGGAACTTCGTCTTGGAATGCAAGCCTGCTTTGACGAGGCTCAGCGCCTGGCCGGCCGACCGGCCCTCCCGGATCCTGATCCGCCGGAGACTGAGGTCAGTTAACGGGACCGAGTCGGTTCAGGGCTGCCAGGGCGTTTGACGCGTCGATACGCCGATCGTCGAGATGGGCTGTACGGGCTGGAGCGGCAAAGCCCAGCGCGCTAAAGCCCCTGACGGCGTGCAGGAGGTCACGCAGGTTGCGGGGCGGGGGAAAGTATTCGTCCTCGTCGGTGTAGCGAACCGGTTCCACGCCCTTGACCGGGTCCAGTGCCTTGACCACCGCGTCCACCACTTCCTCGGGAGCCGACGCGCCGGCCGTCACCCCGACTGTGCCCGTCAGGTCTGACGGGAGTTCCTCGGCACGGTTGATCCATATCACGCGTTTGCAACCCGCCTCGTTAGCTAACTGGACCAGTGCCCGGGTGTTGGAGCTGTTGGTTGAACCGATCACCACCACGGCATCGCATCGGTCCACAAGGTCGAGTAGGGCGCCCTGACGGTTGGTGGTGGCGAAGCACAGGTCGCTGCGGCCCGGTGACCACAGTTCGGGCCAGCGGTCGGCCGCCGCGTTGACCACGCCACCCCAGTCACGGTGACTGAGGGTGGTTTGGGCAAGGACGGCCACGTTGTCACCTAGGTCGGGGAGTGACCGGACCTCGTCAGGGTGTTCGACACGGTAGATGGCATCGGGGGCCACGGCGATGGTTCCCTCGGCCTCTTCGTGTCCAGCGTGGCCCACGTAGACGATTTGGAAGCCTTTCCGGGCCCGCACCTTGACCTCATGGTGGACCTTGGTGACCAGTGGACAGACGGCGTCGACGGTATAGCCGCCGACCTCCTGAGCCCTCCTAACCACCTCGGGGGCCGATCCGTGGGCTGACAGCATCACTGGCGCTCCATTGGGGACCTCGTCAATGTCATCCACGAACACCACACCGAGGGCCTCAAAGCGTTCTACCACCAACTTGTTGTGGACGATCTCGTGGTAGCAGTAGACGGGTTCGTCGAACGCCCGAACCATCCAGGTGAGGGCCTTGATGGCCATCTCCACCCCAGCGCAGAAGCCCCTGGGTTCGGCCAGCAGAACCCTTTCCACTCCTTCCTCACCCGTTCGAGCAACAGCTCTCCCAAGAGAGGTGTGGTCGGTGTTTGGGGTCACGGAGCGACCTTACAGGCGGCTGCTGGTCGCCCGGATTTGATCTCGAGGGTGCGGGGCTCAGGTGCAGTCAGACCTCAGCGGGGTTCGCAGATAACCAGCGGAATGTCCCTGTCTGTCTTCGCTTGATAGTTGTCATAGTCCGGCCAGGCAGCAACTGCGGCCGGCCAGCGTTCGCACTTCTCCTCAGGTGAGGCGGTCCGGGCCATCAGGTGGTGGATTTCGGACCGGTCCTGAATGGTGACCTCCGGGTTTGCTTGCAGGTTGAGATACCAGACGGGGTTCAGTGGAGCGCCGCCCATGGAGGCCACGACGAGGTAGTCGCTACCGTCGTGGACCCGGATGAGCGGGGTGCGCCGCATTTTCCCGGATTTTCGACCAGTGGTGGTGAGGATGATGCACTCGGCGCCGTTGAACTCAAAGCCGTCCTTCCCGTCGGTGGCCAGATAGCGCTCCACGTGGTCTGCAACGGGCTCCCACGGGCTTGGTTCGTACTCAGAAGAAGGCATGGCAAGACCCTATTTGCTCTCCCGGGACCGGGAAGATTCCAGCCCCCGCACTAGGTCCAGTGCTCGACCGAGGGTGTCCAGTCGCTCTTTGAGGTTTTCGCCGGCTGGGTACAGGCGAATCTGGGTGATTCCCGTGTCCGCCCAGACCCTGAGTCGGTCGGCGACCTGCGACTCGGTGCCAAGCAGCGTGGTGGCCAGCACCATCTCGTCGGGGACGACCTCGGCCGCCGCTTTTCGGTCTCCGGCCAGCCAGAGCCGTTGGGACTCAGCGGCCACTTCGGCAAAACCCTGCCGGGCGTAGGCGTCGTTGTAGAAGTTCGTGTCGGCAGACCCCATGCCGCCCAGACTGAAGGCGAGGCCGCCTCGGCGAGCGTCGACCATGGCGGCCAACTCCTCCTCGTCCCGAGCGAAGGCCACTTCTGCTCCCTGGCAGAGGTCGAGGTTGGCCAGGGTGCGGCCCCCGCGACTAGCACCGTTAGACAGGGCGTCAAGGCTGGACGTCGCCCCCTCGGGCACGAAGCTGGTGCCCAGCCAACCGTCGGCCACCTCGCCGGTCAGGGCAAGCATTCGCGGTGATAGCGAGGCGATGTAGATCGGGATCGGAGGGTCACCGGGCTCGGGTCGTAGCGACAACCTAAGGGCCTTTCCCTCGCCGCCTGGCAGGGGGAGGCGCACCTGTTCACCATCCAGGGCGAGTAACTCGCCGGCTTCGGCCATGCGAACCACCTCGATGGTTTCGCGCATACGGGTGAGCGGGCGGGCGAACGGCACGCCATGGAGCCCTTCGACCACTTGGGGGCCTGACGCCCCGAGTCCTAGGGCGAATCGTCCACCGGTGATGCGCTGCAGGGTGAGTGCCGTCATAGCCGTGTTGGCCGCCGAGCGGGCACCTACCTGGAATACGCCCGACCCGAACGTCATACGTTCCACGTGCTGAGAGAGGCCGGCGATGGGTGTTGCAGCGTCGCCGCCCCACGCCTCGGCCACCCAGCAGTGGTCCACTCTCAGACTTTCGGCTTCCACGACCCAGTCGATCAGGCCAGACCAGGGGCCAGCCTCGGCAGTTAGTTGAATAGCGGTCCTCATGTCTGAGATGCTCGCTTAAATCGGCGCCGGGCACCAGCACGACACCGACTAGCGACTTTCCGACGGAGAGGAACCGACTACATGAGCGTTTCCCGTCCCATCGGCCCAGATCTACAGATCCATAATCCGGCCTTTATTGAGTCCATGGTTGGGCGGAAATCTGACACCTGTATCGACGGCTTCTTGGGCATCCGCCACGAGGAAATATCAGCCGGGCGACTGGTGGCCGAATTCGACGTCGAGGACCGGCACCTGTCTTTCATCGGCAATATGCACGGAGGGTGCCTAGCCGCTCTCTGCGACCACTGCCTGGGCGTGGTGCTGTACCCCGTGATGTCGCCGGGTTCGTGGGCCGCCACTACTGAGTTCAAGGTGAACTACCTCAAGCCCGTGTCGGAGGGAACCTGTCGGGCCACGGCCATTATCGAGGCGATGACGAAGCGGTCAGCTGTGGTGTCCATCCGTGTTGAGAACGTGACCGACTACGACACTCGTCTGGTGGCCCTCGCCCAGGGCACCTGCACGGTGAAGTTGGCCGAGGAACGGCCCGATTGACCCCGGGAGCACAGCGCTACCATTGGCTCCGCTTCGGTTCCGGCCGAAGGGACGCACCGGTGCCCGAGTGGACCAAGGGAACGGCCTGCAAAGCCGTAAAGCCGCGGGTTCAAATCCCGCCCGGTGCTCGACTAATCGGGCGATCCGCGACCGCGGATCGGGGCGGCCGATGAGCAATGAGGGAACCCATGGATGAACAAGGACCGACCGACGGGGTCGATACCACTTCCGACGACCGCGCCGATGAGCCGGATTCAACGCTGCCACATACCCCTCCCTTCGGGATCAAGGCCGTTTACCCGGGCGACGAACCTCCGGTGGGTCCACCCGATCTGGGAGGTGCCACGCCACGCCGCGAGCGTCCGGCAGGCAATGGGCTGGCGGCTATGGCGGCCACCGTCGGTGTGGTGCTGGCCATCATGGGGACGTTCCTGCCGTGGATCGTCGTGGACCGGCCCGATGGGGCGGTCGACCACCTGATCGGATGGGACCTTGTCGGCAATGCCGTGCTGGTGCTCGTCACTGGCCTGATCGCGGCTGGGGTGACCGGGGCGCTGTGGGTTGGCCAGCGCGGCCTTGTACACAAACTGGTGCTGTTGGTCGCGGGCGGCGTCCTATTGGCCGTGGCCGGTCTGGAGATCTCTGATGTTCGTGCCGTCGATGCTGTCGCGATGCTTGAACGCTCGGTGGGCAGCGGTCTACCGGTGGTGGCGTTCGGCGGTGTGTTGCTGGTCGGTGGAGCGTTACTAGACCGTGGTCCGTGGTCGTTCGGTTCTAGATGACCGGTACCCTGTGGCCTTCCGGGGCCGTTAGCTCAGTTGGCTAGAGCACCTGCATGACGCGCAGGGGGTCGGGGGTTCGAATCCCTCACGGCCCACCACGGTGATTCGGCTAGCCATCGTCCTCAACGAATCCCGGGGTATTTCGAAGGCCGGCGAGGCCTGCTGTCATGTGGGACAGGTGCCTCGGAGGGTATGCCTGCGGCCTATTCATACTGTCTGTCGCAGCGGTCCATCGAGTCAGTTCCCATCCCTAGCCTTCATAGGTGAACTCTTGGGTTGCTGGGTTGGTATTTCGGGTTGGTCCAAGACAACGACGACGAGAGCTGCCAGCGCCACCACCATCCCCCCCATCTGGATGGGAGTCATTTCCTGGCCTAGGACAAGCCAAGCCCCGATAGCCGAAAGAACTGGGATACCAAGGGTCAGCATCC
>JASLKB010000131.1 GCA_030747775.1 Acidimicrobiales bacterium
GGTCGTCGAAGATCCTCGATTAGCTGTGGCGGCTGGCCCTTCGGGCTCGATTCAAGATCGAATCCTCGGTCTGATCGAGAGTGTGTCGGACTCCAGTAGCCGGTTAGGTGCTCTGGACCGGCGGTGCCGTCCGGGGCACCTAACCGGCTCTGCTCTCGTAGTAGATCCTTCGGATAGGCGGATTCTGGTGCTGTTCCACGCCAAGTTGCAGCGCTGGCTCCAGCCAGGTGGCCATGCCGACGGTGATGCTGACTTGGCCCGGGTGGCACTTCGGGAAGCCGCCGAAGAGACGGGAATTGTCGGTCTTCGGGTGGTGGAACCGCCGGTCGACCTCGACGTCCACGTGGTTGATCCGCCGGGTGAGGAAGCCCACGAGCACCATGATGTCCGCTACCTAGTGGTGGCTCCTCCGGGATCGGTCCCTGAGGGCAACCACGAATCGGAGGCTTTGCGGTGGGTCACCGTGGATGACCTCCCATTGTTGGGCGCCGATGCAGGCCTGATCCGACTCGCTGCACGGGCCCTGGCCCGACTGGGTGAACTCGAACGTTGAGGATTGGTCCGCGGGGGACTGGTGTCCCTACATATCCCCTGGGTCAAGGCAGGCCTCCATGTCGTTGACTCGAGCAAAGCCGTTCATCCGTTCCAGCACACTGCCTGCTCCGCTGGCTAAAGCGGTCATGAGTGGCTTCACGTCGCCTTCGTTGCGGAGTCGCTCGGCATGGTTCAGTCGGTCAGCGATGTAAACCTCCCAATCGTCGAGCCAGTGGGCGACCAGTGAGAGATCGTGATCGGAGCCGCCGGAGATACGACCGAGGGTGTCCACCATCCTTCGGACCACGAGTGTGGCCTCGTCAAGGTCAGCAGCCCGCTGGGCGGGTGTGGCGGCCTGACGCGCCGTGGGGAGGTGGGAGATCTCGTCCAGGGCGTTTTGACAGTGGGCCTGAGCGGCTTCGGGCCACGACCGATCTTCCATCCGGTCTGGGTTGCCCGACGGGGCGAGAAAGAACGCGTAGAACCACAGCACGGCCATAGCCACCACCAGCAGGATGAGAAACGTTCGTAGGGCTACGTTGGTTCGTGTGAACTGGTCCTTAGCCAACTTCGTCACGGAGCCACCCGGAGTTTGATCACTGAGCCAGGCTGGACTACGGCCCCGGGAGCCGGATCCTGGGACCAGACCAGATTCTCCTCCCACGCCGGTTGGTCGGGATCGGCTACCACCACGACCGAAAAGCCGAGGCCGACCTGCTCGAGTAGCGGCCGGGCCTCCTTGAGGATTCGGAGCGTTACGTCGGGTACGTCGACTCCCTCCAGGGTCGGCGGCTCGATGGCTACCTCGACGACCATTGTTCCTCCTAGCTCGATCGTCGACCCGATGGCCGGCTCCTGACCGATGATGGTCCCCGGTTCAGTGCCTGATGCCTCCACCTCGCGGACTTCGGCGATCCACACGTCGTGGTCGGCCTCGGCGAGCATGGCTCGGGCATTCTCCAGAGTGAGGCCCATTATTTCTGGGGTCACCACGTACCCCGTGGGAAGGGTGGTGGTAGAGGGGCCTGCGTCGATGACCGCCTCTTCAGGTATTTGGGGACTGGGGGCGACGAAAACGGTGTTGGTAGGTGGGAGGCCGGGGAACTCCTCGACAGGAAGGCCGAAATGGGCGGCCTCCATGACGTCCTTCCAGATCATGGCCGGGTAGGTGCCTCCGTAGACCTTTCGTTCGGTGGTCGGCGGGATCATGGGGATTTGGGCCTCTGGAAAGCCGACCCAGACGGCCGTTGTCCTTTGTGGCGTATAGCCGGCAAAGACGGCATCAGCGTAGTTCTGGGTGGTGCCGGTCTTACCGGCCGCTGGGCGGCCCTCGAGCTGGGCGCGCCAGCCGGTGCCCTGATCGATGGTCCCCTCGAGGATCCAGTTCAACTGATCGGCGAGTCGGGCGTCGAGCACTCGGGCCTGGGTGCGGGTCCAAGACCAGAGGGTGGTGCCGTCGGAGCGGGCTACTCGGGTCACGTAACTAGGGGCGATTGAGACGCCTCGGTTGGCGAACGTGTGGTAGGCGGTGACCATGTCCAGCATGGTGGCGTTGGAAGTACCCAGCACGTTCGAGTTCACGTTCTGGATGGGGGATCGGATGCCGACGCGTCGGGCCATGTTGACGGTCCGTTGGGAGCCCATCTCCATGCTGAGCTGGGCGAAGACGGTGTTCAGTGAACTCTGTGTGGCTCGGATGAGGGTCACTTCGTCGGCATCGGGTGGGGGCACGAGCGACTGACCCTCCGGTGGGCTCCACGTCCAGGTCGGAATGGCCTCCAGCAGGTCGACTCGGTCGGCGAAGAGGCGCTCCCGGTCATAGTCCCAGCGTCGATTGGCCACCCATTGGGTGAGATCCACGGCCTGGTAGGTCACCTCTCTCTCACCGTCGCGTTCCTTCTCGACACGGATTGTCTCGACGTGGTCCGCGGGTACATCGGTATGGTCCTCGCGCATCCAGAACTGGAGGAGGGCCTGGAGTCCGTGCTCAAAGCGGGCCTCGGTAGCGTCATGGCCGCCCACGCCGCCGGTAACTCGCCAAACTTTGTTGTCCTCGTCCGCCCCGGGGATCTCGAACTCCAGCACGTTGGGCGCCGGGTAGGCAGAGGTCATCTGCCAGCCAGCCTCTAAAGCGGCGGCTAGGGCGATGGGTTTCATGGACGAGCCGACCTGGCGGCCTGAGCCGACAGCCAGATTGACCTTGGCGTCGGAGTCTTCGGCAAAGAAGTCACGGCCCCCCACCATGGCAAGCACCTGGCCGGTACCAGTCTCGAGTACTACGACCGCAGCGTCGGGGTGTCCCTGATTGGCGGGGATGTGAGTTTCTACGGCGGCCTCAGCGGCCCGCTGCAGGTCGAGGTCGACGGTCGTCTCGATCCGGAGGCCGCCCTCGAACAGGAGTCGCTCCCGAACGCCACGGCTGGCCCCGAAGGCCGGGTTGTCTAAGAACCATCGGCGGACCTCTTCAACGAAGTGGCCAGCTGGATACCGGGTCTCTAGTCGGGCGGAGTATTCCTCGAGGCGCGGCGGGTTGGCCACCGCGGTGGCGTATTCCTCGTCGGTAATGAACTCATTGGTCAGCATGCGGTCAAGCACCACATGGCTCCGGCGCAGGCTCTTGGAGTAGTTGATATACGGGTTGTAGCGGCCGGGCAATTGGATGATGCCGGCGATCATGGCCGCCTCGGCGAGGTTGATCTGTGAGATGTCCTTGTTGAAGTACGTCTGGGCGGCAGCTTTCACCCCGTAGGCACCGTGACCGAAGTACACAGTGTTGAGGTACTGCAGGAGGATGAAATTCTTGCTGTACTCGTCCTCCAGACGAGTGGCGTACCAGATCTCCTCGAGTTTTCGGCTGGCCGTCTGTTCGGAGTTTCGGATGATGGCCAACTTCACGTATTGCTGGGTGATGGTCGATCCACCTTGGCTGATGCCGCCCGCTTCGAGGTTGGTCCGTGCCGCTCGGATGATGGCCTTGAGGTCCATGCCATCGTGTACGTAGAACCGCTCATCTTCGATCGCGAGGACGGCGTTACGTACCAGCAGGGGGATCTCGAATAGAGCCCGGGCGCTAGTTCGGTTCTCAGGCGCTACAAGGGTGGTGATGGGCCGACCGTCGCGGGCCACCAACACCGACGACTCGGCCTGCTCGGGGATGGTGATCTCAAACTCGCGTGTCTCGTAGCGGTAACACGAGGTGGCCGTAACAGCGAGCGACAGGACCACACACAGCAGGCGGAGTCCGGGAGGCGTCGGCATCGGTCCAGTCTGGCCGGGTCCGTGACCCATCTGGCGTCAGCCGAGTGGCTGGAGGCCCCATACTGGAGGCCATGAGAGTGGCGATCCTCGATGACCTGGCGGCACGTGGCCTGATCCAGGACAGCACCGACCTCACCGAACTCCGTCGTCGTTTGGACGAGGGACCGCTCGGCGTCTACTGCGGCTTCGACCCGACCGCCGATAGCCTCCACATCGGCCACCTGGTACCGCTGTTGCTACTGCGTCGATTTCAGGACGCCGGCCACCGGGCCATAGCTCTTGCTGGTGGAGCGACTGGCATGGTGGGCGATCCCAGCGGGAGGTCCGCCGAGCGCAACCTTCTGGATGGGCCCACCCTGACTCGCAACGTTGAGGCAGTCGCCCTCCAGCTTCGTTCGTTCCTCCGATTCGACGACGACCTCCGATCCGGTGAAGAGTCGGCGCTGCTGGTGGACAACCGGCAGTGGACTGAGGACGTGGGGGTTTTGGAGTTCCTCCGCGACGTTGGCAAACACGTGACTATCGGGACCATGCTGGGCAAGGAGTCGATCCGGGCCCGTCTGGCGAGCGACCAGGGTATTTCGTTCACCGAATTCAGCTACATGCTCCTCCAGGCCAACGACTTCCACGAGTTGAACGTTCGTCACGGTTGCGAGATGCAGGTCGGGGGATCGGACCAGTGGGGAAACATCACCGCCGGGATCGACCTGATCCGGCGCCGGACCGGCGCTCAGGCCCATGGGCTGACTGTCCCGTTGGTGACCCGTGCCGACGGTGCCAAATTCGGCAAGACGGCTGATGGCGCGGTCTGGCTGGACCCTGAGCGGACCCTTCCTTACGAACTCCATCAGTATTTCGTGAACGTCGACGACCGAGACGTCGGCCGCTTCCTGCTTCAACTCACCCTGGTACCTGTCGACGAGGTCGCCGCTGTTATGGGCGAACACGGCGCCTCACCCGACCAGCGTTTGGCCCAGCATCGGCTGGCTGACGAGGTCTGCAACTTGGTACACGGTGTCGAAGCGACCGGGCGGGCCCGGCTGGCTGCTCAGGGGTTGTTCGGATCGGAAGTGCCATCCGGCGAGGTGCTGGAGGCCCTCCGCGGCATCGTCCCGGAGACGAGCCTGAGCGCAGACGTACTGAAGGCCGATGAGTCGCTGGTGGACGTTCTGGCACAGACGGGCCTCTGCTCATCGAGGGGTGATGCACGACGGACGCTGGCCGGCGGCGGCATTCGTATTAACGGTGAGCGGGTGCCTGATGGAACTACCGCCCTCCCTCCCGGATCTGCGGTGGCCGGCCGGTTCGTCCTCCTCCAGAAGGGTAAGCGCCAGCGCCATTTGCTGATCATCGATTGAGCGGCATCGAGTCGCCTTGGGCTGTCTTCCGGACGTCGGATCCAAGCCCGAGGTGGGAGGGGGTGCGTCACTCGTCGTCCGAGGAGAAAGTCAATAGAGCGGGTTGGGGCACCGGGGCTCCGTGGATAGTGTTCTCTTGCTCACGGGTACCGGGACAGCTCTTGACCGAGTAGTGCCGGCGCCATAGCGTGGCCACCCGCCCAGCGGCAGGTCCGATCGGATCGAATCGCTGCGTCGGGTTGAGGGCACCACCGCCTCCGTCAGGTTTAGGCCTGCGTGTTCGGCGTGTGCCGGGAGGCCTCTAGTCTCCGGGTGCTCCTTGAAAACGGGATAGAGGACGAAAAAGCCAGTGCGGGCTGTCCACTAGACGATCGCGAGTCGTCGCTGGACAGACCCTGAACAATTTCAATAGCACTGAGTACGGACAACGGTGGCCGACTTCGGTCGACCACCATTGCCCTGTGCCAGGTCGGACGGGATTGGTGTCCCGCTCGGCCTCAAACTCGCGTCGGCAACACCTTCGGGAGTTGTCGCACCAATGATTCGACGGTCAGCAAAGCTTCGGCGGCGCCGGCCTGAGATTTCGACGGAGAGTTTGATCCTGGCTCAGGACGAACGCTGGCGGCGGGCCTAACACATGCAAGTCGAACGCACTCGACCTTCGGGTCACATGAGTGAGTGGCGAACGGGTGAGTAACACGTGAGAAACCTGCCCCGAAGA
>JASLKB010000132.1 GCA_030747775.1 Acidimicrobiales bacterium
TCCCAAATGTGGTAGTTCGCCGTGTACCGATGGCGGTTATAGGGCGGGTCGAGGTAGGCGAGATCAAACGACCCCAGTGAGCCGTCACGCACCAGTGACACCGCATCCCCGTAGACCGCTTTCCCGGGACCGGCCACCAGGTCTGGTGCCCGCAATTCCAAGTCTCGGTTCGCCCGGGGCGCCCACTGCTTGAGGTACGCCATCTGCTGTCCGGTGGTGGAGTCGACCCGGTCAGCGGCCTCGATGAGACTGGTCAACAGGACCGGGTACAGCGGCGAATCTCCGAAGTCATCAGCCAAGGCCGCCCGGACGGCGTCGATCCGTGCACCATTCTCCGGTCGAAAGAACCGAGCCTGTCGGCAAAACACCTCCGTGACGTACCCCGCCTCACCCGGAATGCCGTTCAAGTGATCCAGGGCGGCAGCTAGATCGCCACCGTTGACCGAGTCGGCGTCGATCGCCACATAGCACTGGGCGAATAGGTGGGCATAGCGCGCCGAGTCCACCGCCGTAACCCTGGCGCCGCGCGCCTTGAACGCCTGGGCTACCCGGGTGGTCCCCGTGAACAGGTCCAGCGCGGTTGCCGACCCCGAAGCAGCAAACAGAGCGTCGAGCACCGGCACCAGCCGCCGCTTAGAACCCAGATACTTGATCACCTACTCGTTCCTAGCCGGTTTCCCGTCCGTTCGGTGGCCGTACGCTGGACACCTCACACGGGGCTGTAGCTCAGTTGGCTAGAGCACCTGCTTTGCAAGCAGGGGGTCGTGGGTTCGATTCCCATCAGCTCCACCATGAACCGGAACAGAGAGGAAGCACTACTGGCCGGCCTTCGTACCGCATGCCTTGCCCTGCCGGGCGTCGAGGAACGAGTCAACCACGGCATGCCCACATTCGCCGTGGTGCGGCGCACGGCATTCTGCAACCTCCACCACCACCCCGATGACGACCGCCCGACCCTATGGTTCAAAGCGGCCCCGGGCGTCCAGACCGAGCTGGTCGACCAGGAGCCAGACCGGTTCTTCGTCCCGCCGTATGTGGGCCCGAGAGGATGGGTAGGACTACGCCTGGACGTGGACCTCGACTGGGACGAAGTGGCGGCCGTCGTCGAAGACGCGTGGCGCCTGGTAGCCACCAAAGGCCATCTAACCGAAAGGGACAGGGCCTGACCGCGGACCGATCCCCGGCCCCAAACCAGCTGAGTCAATCCCCCGACGCCACCGAGGACGGACGGTAGAAGGCAAGCATCTGGGCAATGCCACCACCCACACCGACCAGCAGGGCGATCAAGAAACCGGTCATGCCGTCGAGGTCGGTGGCGATGCCTAAGCCCTCGTCGATCGACCATTCACCCGGGCCGAGGGTGGCTGACACCAGCGCTGCGACCGACAGAACGAAGACGTACTCCCAGCCCTCCTTGATGATGAAGAACCCATTGGTGCGATGCGACGTCCATCCGGCGACCGTCATTACACCGATCACCCCAGCGCCGGCAAACGAGTGCAGCAGGCCCAACGCCAACAGGGCACCAGCGCCCACCTCGGTGGAGGCCGCCAGGTAGGCGTTCAACCGCCCAGGCTGCATCCCGATACTGTCGAACCAACGAGCCGTGCCGGGAATCCTCCCGCCGCCGGTGAACTTGTTCCATCCGTGGGCGGCCAAAGTGAGTCCCACCGCTACCCGCAAGATCAACAGGGCCAGATTGGCGGCGGTGGTCAACTCCATGGGGTTCCTCCGGTTTGGGTAGAGGGTCAGATCAAGCGTTCAGATCGACGGCTCGAGCAATGGCTGGTCGGCGCGGACCCTACCGGTGGACGCCGACCTGGTCAGCCCCGGGGTCCATCCCCAGGCTGGCCTTAGGCTGATCGGATGCTGGTACTGAAGATCATCCTGGCCGTCGCAGTAGCCGTCATACTGCTACGCACGGGCATCGCCGTACTCCGGGCACTGGCTACCCCGATCCCCGAACCGCCACCAGCCGGCGAGCTTCGGAAGGTGAAACTCCAGTACCGGTGCAGCCTCTGCGGCACCGAGGTAAGGATGACGGTAGCCACGAATGAGAAACCCGATCCGCCGCGCCACTGCATGGACGACATGGAACTCCAGGTCGCTGAAGACTAAGGCCACCGAGGAGTAGCCGCCGTCGGCCGACCGAAGTCACATCCCGCCTGTCCAACCGTGATTTCCACAACATGGGGATGGACCTGTGGGCAAATCACAAGCCTGTAATTCCCCCAGGGAACCAGCCGATGGTCAGTGGTACTGCGTCGCGGTGATGATCCCGCCAAGGATCGAACCGAGGCCCAACAACAGGAAGCCGTTACTGGTACCACCGGGCATCCAACCCACGTAATTGAAAAAGATGATGACCACGCCCAAACCCAGCAGGCCGAATAGCAAAACGGTCATCCATGTGGGTGACGGGGCATGGCCCGCCGACATCGAATGGTCCACAGGTGCACCCCCCCGAGTGCCCTTCGGAGTGACCCGACCTCCCTGGACCCGCTTCTTGGTAGGGCGGGGACGGGAAGGAGCGGGCTGGCCCCCGGTGGACTGGTCGTTCTCACTGGTCGGCATGACCCGGAGGATACGGCCCCCAGCGGTGGTCCGGACCCGATGGGGCACGAGAGCCGGTCGGTTAGCGTTCTCCCAGTGAGCGTCCGCGTCCTCGTCATCGACAACTACGACTCGTTCGTCTACAACCTCGTCCAGTATCTGGGGGAACTCGGCGCCGACCCACTGGTCCATCGCCACGATGCTGTGACGCTGGCCGATGTGGAGAAACTGGAACCCGACGCCGTACTCGTCAGTCCCGGTCCCGGCCGACCAGAGGACGCCGGTATATCGACCTCAGTCATCCACTGGGCCGCCGGTCGGGTGCCACTCCTCGGAGTGTGTCTCGGCCACCAGGCCATCGGGGCCGCGTGGGGAGGCTCAGTGGTTCGAGCACCAGAGGTCATGCACGGCAAGACATCCCTAATCCAGCACGGTGGCGACGGGGTATTCGCCGGATTGCCCAACCCGCTGGAGGCCACCCGCTACCACTCGCTTATCGTGGAACGCGACTCGATTCCCGACGAGTTGGAGATCACGGCGACCAGCGAAGACGGCTTGGTTATGGGGCTCCGGCACTGTGAGTTCGATGTTGAGGGCGTGCAATTCCACCCAGAATCGATCCTCACGGCCGGTGGGCATGACCTCCTGGCCAACTTCTTGGCCCGCGCGTCCTGATACCTGCAATCCGCGCAGGACAACCTGACACCAGGAAGTCACGACGTCTAGCCACTTGGATCCTCGGCCCGACCGATCACAATCGTCACCCGCGTTCCCAGATCGACCTCACTGTCGGGAGACGGGCTTTGACTGATGACCCGTCCGTCGTTGGGGCTATAGGCCGGAAGGGACTCAGTGCGAACGTTGACCTCTAGATCAACCTCGGCCAAAGCGGCGACTGCTTCAGCCTCTCGCATGCCCTCCACAACTGGAACCGACACCAACGGAAGACCCGACGACACCACGATGACCACCGTGCCCCCGGGTGCGAGCTCGCTACGGGCTGGTGGTTCGGTGCGAACCACCTGGCCCTCGGCCACCGTCCGACTCTTCTCCTCGGCCGTACTAGCCCGCCAACCAAGCCTGGAGACGATGTTCATAGCATCCAACACTGGCCGGTTCGACAGGTCGGGCACCTCCTCAACAGCCGGCCCAGTCGACACGAACAGAATGACCCGCGCCCCCACCGTGATCTCCACACCCGGATCAGGTGACTGATCGACCACCTCTCCGGTCGGCACTACCGGATGCTCCTGTCCGACCGTCTGCACCTTGAGACCCATAGCCTCTAGATCTCGTTCGGCGTCCACCGCCTGGTCGCCCTGGACGTCCAGCAACAGCATCGGTCCGGTGCCCCGGCTCACCCAAAGTCGCACTGTCTCTGCCGGCTCCACCTTCGTTCCGGAAGAGGGGTCCTGGGAGAAAACGGTGTTCTCCGGGAAGTCCGAGTTAGTCGCGTAGTCCATCTGGACGCTGAGACGGGCCTCGCGCAAGGTTTCTCTGGCCTCGTCCAACGGTTGCCCTATAAGAGTCGGGACTTCTACCAACTCGATACCGACTGGGCCCGGCTGATCATCGCCGCCCACCCCCAGCGTGTCGACGAACTCCAACACCAAGTAGCCGAAGGCCACCAACAGGATGACGAGCACCACGGTGAACATGGCCGTCCGGCGCATCCCGTCGTCACGACGGTGCCTAGTAGTCGGCCCGAAGTCCCCCGACTGGGTGGGTATGGGAGCAGCCGGACTCACAGGCGAAGGAACGGTGGCCGGTGCTGTAGCACGTAAGTCGTGCGCCCCGTCCCGGTAGCGCTTGAGGTCACTGCGCAAGTCCTCTGCCGTGGGGTATCGGTTGACTGGGTTCTTGGCCAGCAGTTTCAGAGTTATGGCCTCAAGAGACTCAGCCACCGCGGCACCGGCGATCCGCAACGACAGCGGACTGTCTTGGACGTGGCGATAGGCGATGGCCACCGGGGTCTCGCCGGTGAACGGGGGGCGCCCGAGAATCATTTCGTAGAGCACTACGCCCAGCGAATACAGATCGCTGCGGGGATCAACCGGCCGGCCCTGGGCCTGTTCGGGCGAGAAATAGGTGGCCGTACCCATGACCGACCCGGTCTGGGTGAGGTCGTTACGTGCACCCACCAACGCTGTAGCGATACCGAAGTCGGCAACCTTCACATGGCCATTAGGGCTGACCAGTACGTTGCCGGGCTTCACGTCGCGGTGAACCAGTCCATTGCGGTGGGCGAAGGCGAGCGCTCCTGCAATGTCAGCGGCAACCTCGGCGGCCCGGTCGGCCTGCAGCGGACCGTCGGACCGGAGGATCTCTGCGAGGCTCCGTCCCTCGACGTACTCCATGACGATGAAGTACGTGCCCTGCTCCTCGCCCCAGTCGAAAACGCTCACCACATTGGGGTGGTTCAGGTTGGCCGCCGCCTGGGCTTCCCGTCGAAACCGTTCCACAAAATCGGGGTCTCGAGAGAATTCGTCGAAAAGGACCTTGACGGCCACCGGTCGATCCAGGAGGAGATCGCGCGCGAGGAAGACATCAGCCATACCCCCCCGAGCGATCTGCCGGTGGAGTTCATACCGCCCGTTGAAGACAGTGGGACCCTGTGAGGACACGGCGCCAGATTCTACCGGAGGCCGGTTTGAGCGGCCCGTCGCCTAACAAGAGTCATCTGTCGTTGGAAGCCACGTCTCGGAGATTGTTCCGGAATCCCTCGATGAGTAGCCGGGCCTCAGCCAGCGTGCCGGTGGGAATCGTCTCGATGATGGCCGCTCTAGTGGAGTCGTCAAGGCGAGCCAGCCGCAGATCGCCTCCTTCCTCAAACGTCGGGTCGAACCAGAGGATCCCCCCTGAACGCCCCCGAAACACTGCTACATCACCGTCGTCGTCTCCGATGAACCACCCCTGTTGGGCGTACAACGACAGCACGAGGACCGCGGCGGCGACCACAGCGGCCACCGACCCGATCGTGGTGCGCAGGATGGCCCGTGGGTCGTCTTCAATCCGAAGGGACCGCACCGGCCCGGTAGCCCGTTCCAGACGGGCCTCGGGAATCGGGGGACGTCCACCGAAGGGTCGATCGGGGCCTTCGACGACTTCGACGACCAGCACCGTGACGTTGTCTTGCCCCCCGGCCGCTACCGCCTCGGACACAAGGCGACCAGCCACCTCCTGAACCGGACCGTCGCCCAGCAGTTCAGCGATCCGGTCATCGTCCAGTTAAT
>JASLKB010000133.1 GCA_030747775.1 Acidimicrobiales bacterium
GAGGCCACCGGTGGGCGCGTATCCGACGGGACAGGCGACCCGCGGGGCCTCGGCGCCCGGTTCGAGTTCATCCTGGGCGGAGTGGCGCTGTCCGAGGAGGTCATTTCCTTCGAACCGCCGTGGCGCCGCGTCTACGAGTTGTCCGGTGCGCCGGTGGCCTTGTACCAGGGCACAACGGCATTCACCGACCAGGGCGATACCTGTCTCATGGCCTGGTCGGTCCTGGTCGAGCCCCTCCCCGATGGCGCCTCCGACGAGTTCCTCGCCATGGTCCAGCCCTTCCTCGACGGCTTTGCCGACCGGGTGAAGGACCGCTCCGAAACGGCCTGACTCGCCCGCGTAAAGTTACCGACCAGTAATCTAGAAGACCCGGAGCAATCGAAAGGCCCTCCATGCAAATCGCTGTCAACGCTTCATCCGAGTTGCTACATAACGACTTCGGTCGCCTCCGTGCCCACGCCGAGCGAGCTGCCGACGACGGCTTCGCCGGCTGGTGGCTGGCCCAGGTCGGCCTCGTGGACGCCCTCACCTCTTTCACCACCCTGGCCGACGTGGGGCCGGGTATGGAGTTCGGCACAGCGGTCATCCCGACCTTCCAGCGCCACCCCACCTCTTTGGCCAGCCAGGCCCTGACCACAGCAGCCGCCCTCGGTAACCGTCCCCTGGTCCTGGGTATCGGGCTATCACATCGGCCGGTAATCGAGGACATGCTCGGCCTCTCGTTCGAGAAGCCGGTCCGGCACCTCATCGACTATCTGGAGGTACTCCAGCCCCTATTGGACACCGGGTCGGTGTCCTACTCCGGCAACGCGTTCACCGCACACTTCGCGGGGACCCGACCAACCGACCGACGGCCATCGGTGATGGTGGCCGCCCTCGGCGAGCAGGTCCTCAGGGTGGCAGGTCGACGCACCGACGGCACCATCCTCTGGATGGTCGGTAAGAACACCGTGGCCGAACACATCGCTCCCCGGATGAACGAAGCAGCCGCCGAGGCCGGACGGGAGACACCGCGCATCGTGTGCAGCCTGCCCGTGTGCGTCACCGCCGACCCTGACGCCGTGCGAAGCGCGGCCGACCAGATTTTCGAGATCTACGGTCAATTGCCGTCGTATCGGGCCATGCTCGACCGCGAGGGGGCGGCCGGGCCGGGCGACGTGGGGATCTTCGGTACCGAGGAGGAGGTGGCAGCGAGCCTCGTATCCCTCGCCGAAGCTGGCGTGACCGACTTCTCCGCCGTGGAGTTCGGCACCAGCTCCGACGAATTCAGCGCCACACGGGCCCTGCTGAAGGACCTGATCCGAACCGGAGTCTGACCGGGGCGGCCCGGTTCCCAGCCGCCGGGGACCGGTGGCCCCGATGCTCGCGACCCGACGATGGGCCGGCAGCGACGCTAGGGTGACATCCGAATCTGACGAACCGTCAGAAACTTTCCAGGAGTTCCCATGCCGACCATTCCACGCATCATCTCGGTCGACGACCACGTAGTCGAACCCCCCGACCTCTGGTCCTCCCGCCTGCCCGCCAAGTACCGCGATCGCGGCCCCCGGATCGAGCGTGACACCGCCATCTTCAACTTCGAGGGCGGCGTCTTCTCCTACGAGAAGGGCGTCGAGGGCGGAGAGATGTGTGACTGGTGGATTTACGACGACCTCGTCTACCCATTCCCAAAGCTCTCGGCTGCTGCCGGGTTCGACGATTTGGACGTGGTGCCCGTCACCTTCGATGAGATTCACCCGGCGGGCTGGAAGCAGGCCGACCGCCTGATCGCCATGGACGAGAACCACGTGGACATCTCGATCTGCTTTCCCAACGTGCTGCCTCGCTTCTGCGGCCAGGCGTTCCTCGAGCGTGACGACAAGGAACTGGCTTTGCTATGTGTGCAGGCCTACAACGACTGGATGATCGACGAGTGGTGTGCCGGCGACGCGCGAGGCCGCCTCATCCCATTGACCCTGATCCCCCTCTGGGACCCAGTAGCCGCGGCGGCGGAAGTACGCCGGTGCGCCGAGAAGGGCTCGTTCGCCGTGGCCTTCTCGGAGAACCCCTATCCGCTGGGCCTACCGTCGATCCATGACAAGGACCGGTTCTGGGACCCGTTCTTCCGTGCCTGCGAGGAGACCGACACCATCGTCAACATGCACATTGGGTCGAGTTCCAAGATGCCGACGACCTCGCCGGACGCCCCGTTCTCGGTGTCGTCCACCATCACTTTCTCGAACGCCATGGGATCGATGTGCGACTACATCCTGTCGGGAACCTTCGTCCGCTTCCCGGGGTTGAAGATCGCCTATGCCGAGGGCCAGGTCGGCTGGATGCCTTATGTGATTGAGCGGATGGACAAGATCTGGGAAGAGCGGGGAGATGCCAGCTTCGGTATTGACCTGCCCGATCCGCCCAGCACCTATATCCCGGGGCACGTCTGGGGTTGCATCTTCGACGACGAGACCGGGTTGAAGAACCGTGAAGCCATCGGCATGGACCAGATCTGCTTCGAAGTCGACTTCCCACACGCCGACACCACGTACCCGCACACTCTGGACGTGGCTACGAAGATCTGCACCGAGGCTGGCCTCGATGACGAGGAAACCTACAAGTTGATGCGGGGCAACGCCATCGAGGCGTTCGGCCTCCAGCGCTTCGGCATCACCGAATAGCCGACCGACCCCGGAGGGGCACCGGCGATCGGCCGGACCGATCAGGGGCGGGTGAAGGCGGGGCTGAAGGCGCCCTTCGGAACCTCGTCTAGTGGTGTGGCCACTTCGTCCACCGAGGGGCCGATGCGCTCGGCCAAGGAGGCCAGGGAGTCGAGGTCGATCCGGTAGACCTTCGAGGCGTTCTCAGCGAAGACCTTCCGTAAGTCGGCCTCGTCCCAGCCGCTGAACGAGCGACGCAGGTGGTCCCGGTTGTGCGGGAACGTGCTCTCGTTGTGCGGGTAGTCGCTGCCCCACATCATCCGGTCGATGCCGACCGTCCGCATGGCCTCAGCCTCGGACGGGCTCGGGAAGCTTGCCCCGATCCACACGTTGCGGGCAAAGTAGTCGCTGGGCTTGTCGGACAGCACCAGTTCGGCGGCGAAGCCGAGCTCGCCGACACGGCCCGCTGCCATCTGAGCGTGATAGCCGTCCATTCGGCGCAGGTCCTCGATCACCCATCCGACGCCCTGCTCGGTCATGACGTACCGCAGTTCGGGGAACCGCTCGAACACTCCCGACATGACCAGATGCGACAGGTTGCGGTGGGCGAAGAACGGCACCTCCAGCAGGAACATCAGGCTGGCCGCCGGTGCCTCGCCGTAGTTCGGGTTGCCCGACCCACCGTGCTGGGTGATGGTCAGGTCGAGGTCGCGTATAGCCGCCCAGAGGCGGTCGTAGACCGGGTCGTACAGGCCCGGCAGACCGGAGTCGGGCGGTACTGCGGGGAGCATGAAGCTGGTGTGGCCGTTGGCGGCAGCCAACTCGAGGTCAGCGATGGTGTCGTCGAGGTCGAACAGGAAGACCTGGGGCAGGCCACACCGGCGCTCGGGATGAGCAGCGCAGAAGTCGACCAACCAGCGGTTGTGGGTGCGGATTCCCTCGAGGCGTCGCTCGTAGTCAACTCGATTAGTCGGCGGGTAGGTAATGAGCGCACCTGTCGGGAAGAAAGGTGGCACGGTGTTTGGGAAGACGATTTCCGCGGCCACGCCCTCGGCGTCCAAGTCGCCGTTGCGCCGATCGTCGTCCCAGTTACGCGACCGTCCGTCGTCCTGCAGGTCGCGAAATGGGTTCCGGTAGGCACCCCGCCACTCGGCGAAGTCCTCCCGGTGTGACGGGGAGAGGTACTCCTCGTAGGCCTTCATGTTGCCGCCGGCGTGGCAGTCCGACGAGATCAGGGTGTAGGGGGTGGATCTACCGGTGGCGATCATGACTGTCTTCTCCGCATCACTCGGATCGTAACGGGACAGCGGGCGCAGACGTCCCCCTGACCGACTAGGAGCGGTAGCGAAGCCAGGCAGGCTAAAGCGGGTACGCCGTCCGGTTGCAGATCGGCCGCAGGGCAAAGCTCGACACCATCCTGGCCACCCCGGGCAACTGCGCCAGGTGGGTCCGGTGCAGCACCTCGTAGTCGGCCACATCGCGGACCACCACATGGACCAGGTAGTCGAAGTCCCCGGCCATCAGGTGACAACTCAGGATCTCCGGCCGCTCGGTCACCGCCTGCTCGAACGACTCCAACGTCCCCTCGTCCTGCCCGACCAGGGTGATCTCCACGAAGACGTCGGTGCCCAGCCCGACCGCCGAGGGGTCAACGAGGGCCACGTAACGATCGATGGACCCGCCCTCCTCCAAGCGCCGGACTCGCCGTAGACAGGCCGACGGTGAAAGGTGGACGGCCTCGGCCAGGTCCACGTTTGCCATCCGCCCGTCCTCTTGGAGCAAACGGAGGATGGCACGATCCACGTGGTCAAGGTTATTCTTCGCTTGTTTCACGCTCTAGATCCTAGTACATCACAATAATATTGCGTCCTAGTGGCTATTTAGGCTTGATTCCGCAACCGTATGCCATCGGGGTCTGCCTACGTTTTCATCATCGGGAAGTGACGTCCCTACCAATCCCGACAGGAGCGCTGCTATGGACATCGGTGTCCCTGCGGAAACCAAGACCGCCGAACACCGCGTCGGCCTCACTCCCGGCGCTGCCGGCGAGCTCGTCAACCGCGGCCACAAGGTCACCGTGGAGACCGGGGCCGGCGACGGAGCCGGCTTCAGCGATGTCGACTACAAGGAGGTCGGTGTCGTCATAGTCGGCACGGCGGATGACGTCTTCGCCGACTCCGAGATGATCGTCAAGGTCAAGGAGCCCTTGGCCCCCGAACGGGCCCGCCTCGGCACCCACCACACACTGTTCACCTACCTCCATCTGGCCGCCGACCGTCCCCAGACCGACGAGCTGCTAGCCAGCGGTGCGACCTGCATCGCCTACGAGACAGTCACAGACGACGCCGGCCGCCTTCCGCTCCTGGCTCCCATGTCAGCAATCGCCGGACGCATGTCGATTCAGGCCGGGGCGCACGCGCTGGAAGCCACACAGGGTGGTGCCGGCCTCCTTCTTGGCGGTGTCCCTGGCGTACGCCCCGCTCGGGTCGTAGTCATCGGCGGCGGTGTGGTCGGTGAGAACGCTGTTGAAATCGCCGTCGGCATGGGTGCTGAGGTCACCGTCCTCGACCGCAACCCTGCCGTACTCGATGGCCTAGCCAAGCGCTTCGCCGGCCGGGTCAAGACGGTGTTTCCCACCAAGGCCGAGCTGGACGCCTCGGTGTTCGACGCCGACCTGGTGATCGGTGCCGTGCTGGTCAAGGGCGCCCGAGCACCCCACCTGATCACCCGCGACATGCTCGGGCGCATGCGGCCCGGCTCAGTGATCGTCGACGTGGCCGTCGATCAGGGTGGCTGCTTCGAAACCACCAAGGCCACCACCCACACCGACCCGACGTACGTGGTCGACGGGATCGTCCACTACTGCGTGGCCAACATGCCGGGCGCGGTGTCACGTACCTCGACCCAGGCGCTCTCCAACGCCACCCTGCCGTTCACTCTGGCGCTGGCCGACAAGGGAACCGACGCCGCGCTCAAGGCCGATCCGCACCTCATGAACGGCCTCAACGTGTGCGGTGGGAAGGTGACCGATCGAGCCGTTGCGGAGACGTTCGACCTCGAATACATCGAACCGCTGACCGCCCTCGCCGCTGACCACCCCTC
>JASLKB010000134.1 GCA_030747775.1 Acidimicrobiales bacterium
TCGCTGTGGCGTGTGTGATGCCGTCTTTGAGATGCGTCGCCCGATGGCTGAGTCATCCGAGCCGGCCACATGCCCGGACGGACACGAAGGGGCCCGACGGATGCTCTCGGTATTCGCCGCAGTTGGCTCCGGATCGACACCTGGTCAGGGCGGTTCGGCCCCTGCTCCGGCCATGGGCTGTGGCGGTGCTTGCGCCTGCCACCCGGGGTGACCCGATGAGTCGACGCGATGAGGGACGCCTGGCCGGGAAGGTGGCCTGCATCACGGGAGCTGGTTCCGGGCTGGGGCGGGCCATGGCGCTGCGTTTTGCCGAGGAGGGTGCCACGGTTGCCGCCCAGGACCTCCGCTGGGAGACCGCTGACGAGACCGTCAAGCTGCTGGACGGCGACGGTCACAGGGCCTTCGGCGGTGACGTGTCCGACGAGGGCGACATGGTCTCGATGTTCGCCCAGATCCACGGGGCCTGGGGTCGACTCGACGTACAGGTCAACAACGCCGGGGTCCACCGACTACCCGGTGACGGCTTCGATGAGATGATGGCTGGGGAGGGTTCCCAGATTGCCCTGATGGGGTACGCAGCGTTCTCCAAGATGATGGCCATCCACGCTGGAGGGACCTTCCTGTGCACCCGCGAGGCCGTCAAGCTGATGGGTGAGGGCGGATCGGTGGTCACCCTGTCCAGCATTGCCGGGCTGTCGGGATGGGGATCGGTGCACTACTCCTCGGCCAAGGGAGCCGTGCTGGGTTTCACCCGGGCGGCCTCCAAGGAGCTGGGGGGCAGGGGCATCCGTATCAACGCCATCGCTCCCGGGGTGATCGACACGCCCATGACGGCCGACGTGGACGAAGCCATGCTGGCCCCCCTGGTGATGATGACGCCATTGGGACGCCAGGGGACGGCCGAGGAGGTCGCCGACACGGCCCTGTTCCTGGCCTCCTCGGAGAGCTCGTTCATCACCGGCCAGTGGATCTCACCCAACGGGGGCCTCATCACCATCTGACCGGGACACCGGGTCTGCCGGCCCGGCTGGTCGGTTCGTAGGATCAGGTCCGGCGGGTCAGGTCCAGGTCCAGCAGGTGCCGCTCGGCTTCCTCGGGATCTAGCCCCATCTCGGCCATGCCGGCGGCCAGGGCGTCCCGGTAAGAGTCGCTGGGCGGGCCGATTGGCGGCGGCGACGTCGATCCCAGTGTGCACACCGCTTCGCCGTCGATCCGGTCCATGCCAATGAGCAGGTCGATGATCCCGTCCAGCACCCGTACGGCCTCGCCCGGGTCCGGTGGGTCGGTAGGGAGGAATGTCTCGCCGGTCGGACGGCCGTTTTCCTGGGCCACCACGTCGGCCATCTGCTCCCAGGTTATTCGCCAGGCCCGACCCACCACGGTGAGACGATCGTCAGGTATTGGCTCATCGACACAGAAGCAACAGCCACCGTCCCACCGTCGGGAGTGGCCGCCGAAGAACACTGGGTAGGGGACCGTCACCTGCCGGTCGCCCGTCGCCGGGGTGGGGTCTGCGGCGCCCCGGTGGGGACCCCAGGGGGTGTCGTCACCACATCCCCGGAGGTAGGCGTCAAAGCGTGCGGCCAGCAGGTTCGATCCGTAGGCCACATACCAGACCGGTGTCGGCTCACCGGTGGACATCAGGTGCCGAGCAGGTCGTCGAGGCCGCGGGCCGCCGGGTCGTGGGTCGGTGGGGCCTCGTCATGGAGGCGGTTCAGGTGGGTGAGGCTGACCATCCCGGCCATCACCGCTCCTCCATCGGTGTCCTCGGGCAGGTCTCCGGGTTCTCCCCAGTGCATGTCCACCCGGTAGCTCCCAGCGTGACCCTCCTTGGGCACCAACTCGGCCGTGGTCAGGCTGCGCGGGGGAGCTGACCCGGTCACCGTGTAGCGCCAGCCCCTGACCTCGTCCAGCGGCACGTTGGGGACGTTCACGTTCAGAACCTGAGCGGTCGAGGATGTGGTGCCGGCCATGTCCTTGACAACGGTGCCGACTACAGCCCGGCCGACGGTGGCCGCCGTGTCCCAGTGCTGGTTGATCAGGACCTCGTCGGCCCCCTGGCCCTCGACGCCCCACCCGGTGACGGCCTGGCTCACCGCGACCCCGGTGATGCCTCCGTTGCGTGCAGTAAGGGCCGCACCTACCGTGCCCGAGTGGTACACCGACCGTCCCACGTTCATCCCCGGGTTGATGCCGGCCACCACCAGGTCGAATGGGTCACCGAATAAGCCGAGGCGGCTGTAGACGACGCACAGCCCTGGCGGTCCGCTGACCGACCACGACTGGTCGATGCCCTCGATATGGGCGTCGTGGACCTCAGGGCGAATCAGGTGCATGGCCCCGAGTGATGCACCCGCTCCCGAGTACTCGGTATCGGGGGCCACCACGGTCACCTCACCGAGATCCACTAGCGCCCGGGCCAGTTCGTGGAGCCCGACCGAGTCGATGCCGTCATCGTTGGTGACCAAGATTCGCACGGGACGGACCGTACCGATCGCCGGGTGGTCGATGGCCAGTGGGCCCGAGCTACTCAGTCGGTCAACTGCAGGCTGAGGCGCTCCCATTCGGCCATTCGGTCGGCTGCCCGGTCCTTGGCGGCCTCGTGCTCAGCCACCACTGAAGCCGCTCGGTCGGGATCCTGGTACAGATCGGGGTCGGCGAGCCGTCCCTGGACCTCCAGCACGGTGGCCTCAGCGGCCTCCCACTCCTTCTCCGCTCGTTCCAGCTTCCGGCGGATGCCCTGGCGGGGGTCCCGTTTTGGCTTGCCCTTCGACTTGTTCCCCTTGGTCTCGTCTCCATTCGGAGCGGCTCCGCCACTGGATCGGCGGGCCTCGGCTCCGTGGCTCGACGGCGCCGAGGCCTGGTCGGACCTCACCGGGTACAGCACCCGGTCGGGGACGCCCTCGTACCAGGTGGCGCGGCCGTCTCGGACCTCGACGGCACAGTCGGCCACCGACCGGATCAGGTGGCGGTCGTGGGTGATGAGCACGACTGTTCCCGGGTAGGCCTGCAGGGCGTCCTCCAGCACGTCACAACTGGGAAGGTCGAGGTGGTTGGTGGGCTCGTCCAGGACAAGGAGGTTGACGGGTACGGCCAGTGTCTTGGCCAGTGCCAGGCGGGTTTGTTCGCCGCCAGACAGGTCACCCACACGGCGGTCTACAGAGTCGCCCCGGAACCCGAAGGAAGCCAGGTAGGTGCGGGGGTTACGCCCGTCGACCCCCACGCCGGGCACCGTCTTGAACTCCTCGAGCACCGTGCGCCGGTCGTCGAGTACCTCGGCCTGGAGTTGGTCGAAGTGGGACAGGTCGACGTTGGTTCCCCGGCCCACCCGTCCCTCCAAGGGCAGCATCTCGCCGGTGAGTAGACGGACGAGAGTGGTCTTTCCCGCTCCGTTCGGGCCGATGAGCGCCACCTTGCGACCCCGTTCCACGTCGAAGGTGACGTTTCGCAGAATGATCTCGCTTCCGACGTCACCTCCACTTCCGGTCGACGGGGGATCCGACCATCTGTCGGAGGGCCCGTCGGTGGGGGGGTAGCCAGCGGTGACGTCGTGGAGCTCGGCCACCAAGCGCGACGACCGCCGGGGCTTGGGGAACCCGAACCGACTGGCCGGGTCGCCCGGCTCGTCGACCACGATCCGGTCCAGCTTCTCGAGGGCCTTGACTCGACTCTGCACCTGTCGGGCCTTGGTCGCCTTGTATCGGAACCGCTCGATGAAACGCTCCGTCTGGGCTACCTGGCGGTCCTGTTGGGCGGCCAACGCCCTCTGGGCGATCAACTGTTCCTCTCGGGCGACCACGAACTCGGCGAACCCGCCCACGTATTCGGTGATCCGGTTGCTGGCTAGTTCCAGAATCCGGTTGGCAACTGCGTCGATGAAGTCCCGGTCGTGGCTGACGAACAACAGGCCGCCGGACCATCCGGCGAGGTGCTGTTCCAGCCATGCCACGCTGTCCACGTCGAGGTGGTTGGTGGGCTCGTCCATGACCAGCAGGTCGGGGGCCGACAGCAGCAGGCGGGCCAGGGCGACGCGCATCCGCCAGCCACCAGACATCTCGCCCATCGGGCGATCGTGGTCGGCGGGGTCGAAACCGAGCCCGGAGAGGATCCGGTGGGCATCGGCTTCCACGGCGTAGCCGCCGATCTGTTCGAAACGCGACTGGGCTTCTCCGAACTCGGCCAGCAGGTGGCCCTGTTCGTCGCCGGAGGCCGAACCAATGCGTTCTCCGAGGTACTCGATGCGTGCCGCCAACTCGGTGACTGGCCCAGCACCCAGCATCACCTGTTCGAACACCGACCGGCCGGTCTCGGTAGGGAGTTCCTGGGGGAGGTAGCCGATCCTCAGGTTGCGGGGTCGGTGGACCTCGCCGGCGTCGGGCTCCTGGAGGCCGACGATGGTCTCGATCAGCGTGGTCTTGCCGGTGCCGTTGCTTCCTACCAGAGCTACGCGGCGTCCGGCCCCAAGTTGCAGGGCCACGTCGCGAAATAACAGGCGAGGGCCAAAGGCTCGCGATAGTCCGGTGGCGGTGAGCATCCTGGGTGGAGGAGGGCTGTACGGGGTTGTTGGACCGGGGTCAGGCGCCGGGTGGGTCCCAACGGACCACGGCAGCCGCCGAAGACATGCCAGCGCCGAATCCGACCATCAGCACCAGGTCACCTGGTTCGACCCTCCCTTTGTCCAAGGCGTCCACAAAGGCCAACGGGATGGAAGCGGCCGACGTGTTGCCGGTTCGCTCGAGCACCATGGCGGCCTTGTCCATGGGGATGCCGAGTCGCTTGAGGGCGGCGTCGACGATACGGATGTTGGCCTGGTGGGGGACGACCAGGGTGATGTCGTCCATGGTCACACCGGCTCGTTCAAGGGCGTTGGTGGCTGCCGCCTCGAGGGCTAGCACGGCCCGCCGGAAGACCTCCTTGCCGTTCATGAAGATCTTCCCGCCGTGTTCGCAAGTGAGGATGCTGGCCGCCGAACCGTCTGACATCAGGTCCCAGCCCAGGAGAGTCGGGGTGCTGGCTGACCGCTGGATGACCACAGCGCCGGCGCCGTCGCCGAACAGGACGCAGGTGCCCCGGTCGGTCCAGTCGGTGATTCCGCTGAGGGCGTCGCTGCCGATCACCAAGATGGTCTCGACCCCGCCCTCGGCGAACTGCATGGCTGTGACGAGGCCGTAGACGAAGCCCGAGCAGGCGGCATTCAGGTCGATGGCCCCGCAGGACATGCCCAGTTCGTTCTGCACTACCGATGCGCTGGCCGGGAACTGCTGGTCGCTGGTACAGGTGGCCAGCAGTAGGAGGTCTACGTCGGAGGGGTCTACACCGGCCATGGCCATGGCGTCGCGTCCGGCCTCTACCGACATTTCGGTGACCTTTCCGTCCACGTGGCGGGCTCCGATCCCGCTGCGCTCGCGGATCCACTCGTCGGAGGTGTCCACGAGCTCGGCGAGGTCGTGGTTGGTGAGAATGCGCTCGGGGAGGTGGGTCGCCCAACCGGTGATGCGGCCGTGGGCCATGGGGAACTCCGTCGTTCGTGGACCGGACGGTGGACCCGTGGGTCCGGGAGGAAGGCTAGTCACCGCCCACCGGTAGGGTCGGCCGACGATGGAGGATCATGAACTGGCCGGGCTGCTGGCCCAGGAGGCCGGTGACGTGCTCCTCGCCGTTTT
>JASLKB010000135.1 GCA_030747775.1 Acidimicrobiales bacterium
GGAGGGACCCTAGGAGGGTTCGTCGTCTGCGTCCTCGACGGGCCCTCGCAACAGCGCCAACTCCTCAGCCAGTGCCCGGACTCGTCTTTCGAGTCGGGACAACTCGTAGGAGAAGTGCATGGCCACCAGCAGCAGGAAGCCGATGGCCAGCATCAGGAACAATGTGGGTTGATACCAGATGCCTAGGCGTTCGGCCACTCGATCTAGAAGCGTGGGAACAGAGGCGGCCACAGCCAGGACCAGCCCTACGGTCAGCCACAGCACTGAGTACTTGGCCTTGAGGACGCCCCGGCGGACGAGACGGATGATGACGAGTACTGCCACCACGGTGAGGACAGCTAGGAGAGCGTGGGTCTGACCGGTCATGGCTTGCTCGCCTCCTGCCCACTTCGGGAGATTCGTCTTCCCCGGGCAACCGATCGGCCCCCCGGCCCACCGGCCAGCAGGACGATGAACAATCGGATGAAGTGGTATGCCAGCCGGAGGCTACGGTTCGACGCCCTTCCCGCGACCCGGTCCCGCATGGTGACCGGCACCTCTCGGACGGTGAACCCATGTCGTACGGCCAGTACGAGCGCCTCAACGGACTCCATGTATTCCATTGGATACTCGGTGGCGAAGAATTCTAGGACTGGTCGACGGAAGGCCCGAAAGCCCGACGACGTGTCGGTGAATTGCTGTCCGCTGGTGATTCTTACGAGTCGTCGGAGCAGGGCCATGGCCACGCTGCGGCTGTGACCGACTCGATAGCCCCTGTCATCGGCGAATCGACTGCCGATGACCATGTCGGCTGAGTCGAGGGCTTCGAGGAGGGCAGACACCTGAGTGGCGTCGTGTTGGCCGTCGGCATCGAACTGGTAGGCCCGGTCGTACCCCTCGCTAGTTGCATGCCGGAAGCCAAGGCGAAGTGCTCCGCCGATCCCCAGATTGAAGGGGAGTCGAAGGCAGGTGGCCCCGCCGGCCACTGCGGCCAGGTGCGTGCCGTCCGAGGAGCCATCGTCCACGACGATCACCTCGTGGTTGGGCACTTGGGTTGCCAGATCGGCCAGAACCCCGGGGAGGGCATCGGCCTCGTTGAATGCGGGGATGATGACGGCGGTGCGCACGGGGTTCAGTATGCGTCGAAGTCGAGGAACTCGAATGAGGTCAGGTCCACTGAGTCCACGTCCATCCGGGGCACCCCGTCATCGTCAAAGGCGTGGAGAACGAGACCGAGAGGACTGGGCATGAGCCGACGGGGCAAGAAAACGCCGCCTCCCTGGAGGAGAGGATTGGCTCCCCAGTGAAGGACCAGTGGTGTTCGGTGATGGCGAGCTAGTGCCGCGGCGAGGCTCCGCAGCGCAACCTGCTCGATCCGTTCTTGCCTGGCCAGAACCTTGAGCAGGACTGCAACTCGTAACCGTCCGTGGAGGGTGGTCGTGCTGACAAAGGCCACATCTTCCCGTAGGTGGAGGACGTACCGGGCCCCCGGGCGCGCCAGACGCCATCGCAGGACGTCGGCGGTCCAGAGGGTGCCGAGGCCGGTGGGTGGAGGGCTGGTGGGGCGCGGCAAGGCCAGGTTGGGTAGGGGCCCGGCCAGGAGGGCGGCATCTACCGGATGGCTGATTGTCGGGATGCCGTCGGAGAGGGGGGTGATGAAGCGGGCCGGGTGGTCGGGAAGACGTCGCCATCCCAGCGTTTCGACCATCCGAGGAACGGACTGAGCGTTTGCCACGCCGAGAATCCCATCCAGGCCATCTGCCGTCCCCGCCCGGTAGCTGTCCTCGACGGTCCGACGGAAAGCGCCGGAACCACGTGAATCTGGGCGAGTGGACAGGTCGACACCCAGTCCCAACCGGAGGTCGGGTCCATGACTCGACTGGAATCGCATCGGAACCAGGGCGTAGTTGCCAACCAATCCGTTGTCATCGTCGTAGGCACGGCCGACCGACGCTCTGCCATGGGGGTTGTCCCGGTAGTACCAGTCCAGATGGCCGCTCCCGATGGGGGGCTGGAAGTCGAACACGAGGTTCAGGAGATCGGCCGTTGGTCCGAGGTCCCGCCCATCGTCGGTGTGCCCACTACACATCAGTACGTCACCGGGGCTGGCCGATGTCGAGTCGCCGTCCACGGACGGCCATCGCTATTGAGGCAGCCACGAGAAGGCTTCCGAGGGTGACGCGGAACCGGGCTCGTCCGGTGCAGTCCATTAGGCGTCCCTCCATGGGATCACTCTCGGATGGAAGCGGCACGGTATAAACCTGGGCGACCGGCTGGTCGTTCCCGAATATGTCGACAAGGGGCATTCCGCACCCGATCTCGGGCGTAGCGTCGAAGGAAAATGGTTCGCCACCGGGCAGTGGACGACTGAACGGGACTAGGGCGATCCACAGTCCCAGTGCGAGAACAGACACCGCCCACCACTGCCGTCGGGATGGCCGCGTCCGGGTCATGGGGGCTTGAGTCTACCGGTCGACGCGGCGGCACTGGATGGCCGTTGAGCCCGGTCCGGTGACGCGATCCGGAGCCAGGAGTTCTCCGGGCCGTACCCTCGGCCTATGTCCGCCACCTCGGTCTCAAACCGGTTGATTTCGGCCGTGCTCATCGCGACAGCCCTACTCGCCGTCCTCCCGTCACTACTGGGCAATCGATCGTTCCTAGTGGTGACCGTGGGGGACAGCGTGACGTACGACGCAGAGCCGGGGATCCAGGCCGCCCTGGAGTCAGCGGGGTCGGTGGTGGTCGACACCCGGTCGGTTGGTGGAGTGGGTCTGCTCCGGCCGGGGATCGACGGCTATCTCGCCGAGGCCATGACTGGCGATCCTGACGTCGTGGTGGTGATGTTGGGTGGTTGGGACCTCGGTGAGATCGTGGCCGACACCGACGCCTACGAAACCCGACTCGATGTCGTTGCGAATCGGTTGACCGCCGAAGGCGCCCGGGTGGTGTGGCTAGATATGCCACCGACCCCGCCGGGTGAGGGAATCGAGGAGGCGCGACAACTCGCCAACGGACTGTTCGCCGAGCTGGCCAAGAGGCATGACGACGTGACTCACATCGCTACGAGCCCTCTGCTAGGGGACGAGGAGGGTGGATTCACGCGTTTCCGTCCAGGAGTTGACGGCGAGCGGGTGCAGGTCCGGAAGGTGCGTGATGGAGGCGACGACGGACACCTGTGTCCGGGTGGAGCGGCCCTACTCGGGGAAGCGGTGCTCGCCGTCCTGGCCGAGCGGTTCGGTGTGCCCGAGCCGTCGCCGAGGTGGTGGTGGGGACCGTGGGTCGGTGATGCGCGTTACGACGATCCGCCAGGGGCGTGTACGTCAATAGATAGCGGGTCGGGCTGACTGGCGCCATGACGGTCGACCCACCAACCGACGGCTGCGTCTATGGCCACGGCGGCGAGAATCACGATGGACGTCTCAGCGGCAGTCCGATAACGGGTGTTGCCGAATGCGCTAGCAGCGGTGAAAGTTGCGATAGGGATCCACGCGGCTAGTACCAGCAGCGGGCCCCGCCGTCGGCCGACGAGGACCATTCCGGCCACCGCGGCGGGCATCAGCATGGCGAACTGCACTAGTCCGAGGACTGAAACTGCGAACGATCGGCGGTCAGCGAGCACGTCGCGACGCAGCTGGCCGATCGGTTCGTATACCCCCCACATACGACCGATCCGGGCTGGAACTACGACCGAGAGCAGCCGACCGGTGTTGCCTGACATATAGGTCGTCGCTCGATCACGGACCACGGTGTCTCGCTCCACCTCGTTGAGCAGACTCCCATCGCGGCCGTACGGGGTGGGGAGGCCGCAGTCCAGGTTCCAGTAGCCGAGGTCTGGGCCGTGGTACGTGGCGTCGCAGTTCGCCTGGACCAGGACGGTGCCCATTCCGTTGGAGAACAGGACGGGGGTATCAAACGCCAGCGTGTTGCGGATGAACCATGGCAGGCACAGGATTAGGGCGGCTAGACCACAGACCGTGTAACGGACTAGCCGATCCCGCCACGGAAGTGTTGACCGGACTAGTACAACGCCTGCTACCAGCGGAAGGAATAGCACTAGTTCGGCTCGCGTCAGCGCTGCTACACCACCGACAAGACCGAGCAAAGCTGCTGCTCGAACTGTCGGGGCACGCTGGAAGCGGACTCCCACCAGCATGGTGGCAGCGGCCGCGGCGATAGCGGGTGTTTCGGCCATGAGGAGGCCGTCGTTGATCCAGATGAAGGCGTAGACGGCGGTCAAGGCTGCGGCGAGTAGCCCCAGTCGGTCAGAACGGACCTCTCGTCCGAGGAGGCCCATGAGCACGATGGCTGGTAGCCCCATCAGGACGGATACCAACTGTTGGGCGATGATCGATGTGGCCCCTAGGAACGAGGCGACACCCAGGATGATGGTCCAGATCGGAGGGTGTCCAGCTGTTCTTTCGAGGTGGCCGATCGGGGTTTCAATGACCGTTGTCCCACCTCCGTCCACCGGGACCACGTCCATACCGCCGAAAAGGTGGCGTAGTGGCTCCGGGAACCCCAGACCGTCTGCCCACAGGTTGGCGGCCAGGTGGTAGCTGGCGGCATCTCCACTGAGTGGGTTGTCCGAAGCGACAAGCACGAGGTAGGTCAGCCGGACAAGAAGCCCCACAGCCACGATCACGGCCATGCGCCCCCAGAACGTGGCCGGCCAGGTTCGCCGGAACAGGTTCATTAGTCGCGTAGCCGTCCGTCGGCCCAGCGGGCGACTCGGCCGACCTTGGGCGTTGTGGCGGGGTCGACCACCGGGAGGTCGGTTTCGTCCCCGATCAGGGTCCCGGCGACCTCGCCCAGTGGTCGGGCTAGGGGGTCGGTCAGGAGACGTCGGACCTGATGTTCCATACGGGAGCGCCGTAGCCAGGCGATCCGGCTGGCCAACTTTCCGACGTGCTCGTGCGGGTGGAAGGCCTCGTCGGGATCGAATTCCCATGGGTGGCAGTAGGTCCACAAGACCTCATCAGCACCGGATCGGTGGAGTCCGTAATGGCGCACGAACGACGGAAGGAGCCGGAGGTAGGTACCACCTAGGTAGGGGAGGTCGAAGCCAGGCATCCTGACGAGGGGACAGGGAAACTCGATCGGGCCATCAAGCCACCGGAAGGGGCGCCGGGGTAGCCCCGGCCAGCCGAAGAGTGGGCTGGGGCCGGGAAGCACGCTAGACGAGTAGGTGAAGCCTGCTCGGGTGATGACGGGCAGTGCCCAGGCGGCGGTAGGCACGAGGGACATCATCGGAGCCCGAAAGCCGCTCACTGGCTGGCCCGAAAGGTCCTGGAGCAGTGATCTCCCCCGGTGGCACTCTTCGGCGAACGTCTCGGGGGTTCTGGTGGGGATGGGCACGTGGGACCAGGAGTGGAGGCCGATCTCGTGCCCGTCGGCTGCCGCGCGGCGGACCAGATCAGGTCTCGCCTCAGCCAACTCGCCGACCACGTACACCGAGGCACGGACGTCGTGTTCTATGAACAGGTCCAGGACCCGGTGGGTCATCTCCACCACCCGCTCAGGTAGCGCCTGGTCGGGTCGTAGGTCCTCCATGTCGAGGGTGACCGTCACCGGCGGGAGGTGCGAAGCCTCGTCGGGCTCTCTCGTCTCGACCATCAGTCGAGTGTCGCAGGTTTGCGGATTGATCGGCGCTGTCCCCAC
>JASLKB010000136.1 GCA_030747775.1 Acidimicrobiales bacterium
CGTAGTAGCAGCCGCCGACTCACCGCCAGACGAACTGCTGTCCGCGCCATCAGATCCACAGGCACCGGCCAGCAGCGCGAAAGTCAGGAAGATCGCGAGTAGTGACGTGATCCGCTTCAACATGGTTCCCCCCAAGAGGCTTTGAGCAGTAGCGGCCAACACCTCAGCGAAATAACTCTGAACCGAGCCCGTGCCTGCACTGTCTGCCAAAACGATGGCCCCAATGGCACGCGAATAGCAAGCCGGTGCGCGAAACGACCTGCGAGATCGAGTTGCCCTAAGAATCAGACGAGCGAGGTACTACTCGTCAACCGCGACCAGGGGGTGGTGGCAGGCAACGTGGTGACCCTCCGAGACCTTGCGCATCTGCGGTTCCTGCTCGACGCAACGCTCTGAAGCCCTGGGACAGCGTGTCCTGAATCGGCACCCGGAAGGGGGATCGATCGAGGATGGAACCTCTCCTACCAGATCTCCGAGGGCACCCTTGAGGCCTTCACCGGCGAGGACGGCCCCAGGATCCGGCTCAGGAATGGAATCGAGGAGAAGTGACGTGTACGGGTGCGCAGCGTTGGCGTAGAGGTCGTCGGGTTCCGCAACCTCGCAGAGCTTGCCCAGGTACATGACGGCCACCACGTCGCTCACGTTCTTGACGACGGCCAGGTCATGGGCGATGAAGACCAGGGTCAGTCCGTATTCGGCCTTGAGGTCACGAAGCAGGTTGAGGATCTGTGCCTGGACACTGACGTCGAGCGCACTGACCGGTTCATCGCAAATGAGAACTTGGGGTCCGAGGACCAGACTCCGAGCAATGGAAATCCGTTGGCACTGGCCACCTGAGAACTCGTGGGGCCGCTTGTCCCGGGCCACCTCCGGGTCGAGACCAACGGCGTGCAGCATCCGGTCGACGATCTCGACCTGCTCGTTTTCGTCGTGGGGGCCCCAGACCCGCAACGGTTCAGCAACGATCTCGGCAACCCGTCGACGGGGGTTCAAGGAACTGATCGGATCCTGGAAGATCATCTGGAGTTGGGTTCGGTGGGGTCGTAGTTCCTGTTCAGACAGGTCGGTCAACTCGACGCCGTTCACGACCACCGACCCGCTCTTGGGCGGAGGAAGTTGGATGAGGGAACGAGCGACAGTCGACTTTCCGCAACCTGACTCGCCGACGAGGCCGAGCGTCTCCCCGGCCTTGACGTCCAGGCTGATCCCACTCACTGCCTTCACCGTGTTCTTGCCAGCCGCCCGGAACTCGACTACCAGGTCCTCGATCTGGATCAGTGTCTCGTCGGCGGGGCGAAGATGGGCCTTCCCTGATCCAGCCATTAGGTGAGCTCTCCATCCGGAACGTCCGCCGATGTTTCCGAACCCTGATCAGCGTCTAGGGCTTCGGCCACGGCAAGTGTCTGTGGCAACCGGTCGGAGAGGTTCCGTTCGAACGCCTCGCGGTTGGCATCAGACCCCACTGGATACCAGCAGGCTGCCTTGTGCTCTGAGGTGCCGATCGAAACCAGCGACGGGTCCTCCTCGTGGCATCTCGGCTGCACGTAGGGGCAGCGAGGGCTGAAGGCACAACCCTTCGGTAGGTGGGTGGCGACCGGTGGGCGGCCGGTGATCGCCGCCAACGGCGTATGGCTTGGCTGGCTTGTTCGCGGAATCGAACGCATGAGCGCTTCGGTGTACGGGTGTTGGGTGTTGTCGAAGATTTCAGCCGTCGGAGCCTGTTCCACGACCTTTCCCGCGTACATGACGAGGGTCTCATCGGTTCGACCGGCAATCACCCCGAGGTCGTGGGTGACCAGCACCATGGTCATGTTGCGTTGACGTTGTTCGCGGCTCAACAGGTTGAGGATCTGGTGCTGGACGGTTACGTCCAGGGCGGTGGTCGGCTCGTCGGCAAAGAGCAGCGACGGTTCGCAGGCTAGGGCGCTGGCGATGGAGACCCGCTGGCGCATGCCTCCACTGAGCTCGTGGGGCAACCGATCGATTCTGGATTCGGCTTCTGGAATCCGTACCTCGTTGAGAAGATCGAGCGCTATCTGCTTCGCTTCTCGGCGGTCGACGTTCTTGTGCTGCCGCAGGTGTTCAATGACCTGGCGGCCGATCTTGACCATCGGGTTCAAGGAGGTCATGGGATCCTGGAAGATCATGGCAATCTCTGTTCCCCACAGGCTCCGCATCTCCCGGCGGGACAGCGTTAGGAGGTCGCGGCCGTTGAAGAAGGCTTTCCCGCTGATCTCTACGTGTTTGGCCAGGGTGAGGCCCATGATCGACCGGGCAAGCACCGTCTTGCCTGAACCGCTCTCCCCGACGATGCCCAGGGACTGCCCGCGCTTGAGAGTAAAGCTGACCCCGCGGACAGCCTGCAGTTCGCCGATCGGCAGGAAGAAACTCGTATGGAGGTCCTCGACGCGAAGGATCTCCGATCCCTCCATCGACTCAGACGGTGTCGAGGTGTCTACGGGTTCTTGTGAGATGGCCATCAGAGCAGTTCCATTTCAGATTGCGGCCGACCGGGCGGCTGCTTGTTTCCGAACCCAGTCGGCAAGATTGTTGAACGAGTAGACCGTCATGAACAGCATCGCGGCGGGCCACACGGCGGGCCAGATGTTGATGAGGAGGTCCTGACGGGCCTGGTTGATCATCCCTCCCCAGGAGGCTGTTGGAATCTCCACCCCGAGACCCAGAAACGACAGCGTCGACTCGAGAATGATCAGAACCGGGAGGCCGACCAACGAGTAGGCGAGCATCGCGGGCAACACGTTGGGGAAGATTTCCCGAACCAGGATCTGTCTCCTGCTGGTGCCGATGGCCCTCGCCGCGGTGACAAAGTCCTGTCCGCTGACCGAGAGGGCGGTGGCACGGGCAATCCGTGTGTACGACGGCCAGACGAAGATGGAACCGACCAGGACTAGGACTAGGAGGTTGCGCATTCCAAGCATCGTTGTGACGAACACCAGACCGATGAGCGCCGGGAACGACAGCCAGGTGTCTACGAGGGCCATCAGAAAGGTCTCGAGGGGTCCACGGAAATAGCCGGCGATCGACCCAAGTGTGCCGCCGATAATGATTCCCGCTGCCACCAGTGAGAAGGCGAAGATGAGCGAGACCCTGGCCCCGTAGATCAGCCGGGCGAGGATGTCGCGGCTGACGTTGTCGGTGCCCAGCCAGTGGCTGGCCGTCGGGCCCTCGTTGGTCTTGCCGTCGCCGAAGACGAAGCCCTGGTAGTTGGGATCAGCCAGGCCGGGGATCAGATCGGCTAGTGCTGCGGCGAGGATCACCAGAATCAGCCATAGGAAGCAGATCTTGGTCAGCCACGGCATCTTCCCGACCGCACCCTGGAACGCTCTGGCCGTTGATCTCGTCCAGGCCCTCCCACCAGGCCGTAGCCGACCACTAGAGGTCTCAAATGGGGCCCCAGACGTCTGGCCGGACGGTCGGACCGATGACTCGGACATCTAGTTCGTCCTCCGTATCCGGGGGTCGACGACCATGTAGACGAGGTCGGTAGCCGTGTTGACGATCACGTAGAAGACGGTGATGAGGACTGTGATGGCTTGGACCATCATGAAGTCACGCTGTTGGATTGCCGAAAAGAGGCGCTTCCCGAGGCCCGGAATGGCGAACAGGTACTCGATGACGAGCGACCCGCCGATCAAGAATCCGATGTTCAGTCCGACCACCGTGACGAGCGTGAGGAGGCTCGGTCGGAGACCGTGCCGAAAGAGAACGAACCGATCGGTCAGCCCCTTCGCTCGCGCTGAAAGGATGTAGTTCTCCTTCAGGGTGGCGATCATGTCGGATCGAAGAACCCGCGTATACACAGCGATCTCTGTGACAGCCAGCGACAGAGCCGGAAGGGCCACGCTCTTGAGGTTGGGGCCGAGGCCGTCGCTGAGCCTGTTCCATCCGACGGCGGGGAACCATTGGAGTCTTAGGGCAAACACGTAGATGAGGATCAGCCCGGTGACGAATACGGGCAGACTGAGCCCAGCCTGGGCAAGCCCGCTGACCAACCGATCCGATCTCCGCCCCTCCCGATAGCCACTGAAAGCCCCCAGGGGAACCGCTATCAGGAGTGAGAATCCAACGGCAACGGCCATTAGCTCGAGGGTGATCGGCAACCGGTGGGTGATCTCATCAGTCACCGGCTGTCCGGTAACGAGGGAGCGGCCGAGGTCTCCCTGAACTGCGTCGCCCAGCCATCGTCCATAGCGAACGACCATCGGGTCGTTCAGACCCCATTCCTCCCGGATCTGTTCGACGAACTCCCGATCTTGCTGGGCATCGATCGGGATCAGCGCGTTGACGGGGTCGCCCGGTAAGACATTGACGCCGACGAAGGTGACGAAGGAGACCACGAGGACCGTCACGACGAGCCGGGTCAGCCGACCCACGATCATCTTTTGCATCTATCTCCTCACATCAGCACTCGGTTCAGTCGAGCCTCAGGAAACAGGCCTGAACCTTCAAAAGCCTTACCGGAGGTCTTGGCACTCCACAACATGCAGGTGCCCATTGAATACGTCCTCCGGATCGACCGGACGTTTGATGGGTCGCAAAAGCGTGTGACGGGGGCCGTGCCTCGACGGCACGGCCCCCGCTACGCGTAACTAACTATCCAGGTCTAGTCGGATCTAGTTGTCGGTCCGCCAAACCTGTTCCCACCTGCCGACGGCACTCGGGTGGCCAATGCCCAACGTTCCGTCCGGCAGGACCCAGGTGTCGAGTCCGGTGATCCCTTCCTCGACCGCGATGACCGTTGCCGTGCCGCCTGAGAACCAGTGCGGTACGTCACGGTTGGCGATGAGTCCGATCTTCTCGTAGAGCGCCTTACGTTCTGCGAAGTCGCTCGTCACTAGGGCATCTGCCAGGTAGCCCTGAATCTCCGCGTTGTCGTAGTTGGAGAAGTTCAGAGGATTGGCCTGCCAGTTGTTGAAGGCCTGACCCATGGGAACTGACGGATCGGCTTCACTGCCGTAGCGCCAGCAGTGGGCACCGTGGTCGCCCAGGAAGCCGTTGGCGATTCCCAACGAGACGTTGATATGCGTCTGCTGGTCGTTCCCCGTGTCGACGTCGACGTCGACGAGCCCGGTCGCTGTCCACAGCTGGTCGAGAACCGACATTGCTGCAACGAGCGTCGGGTCCATCGGACAGGCCAGATCGACATGGATCTTCTCCCCGACTGCCTTGCCGTCGGAACGAGACGGATCGTCCACGTACTCCTGAAGCAGGGCAGTTCCAGCCTCGAAGTCGAAGTGCGGGTACGCGTCGGCGACCGCCTGTGACCACCAGGGGCTGTCCTTCGAGAACATCTGTGTGACCGGTTCTGAAATCCCGGCACCACCGAGTGCCTCGATGACCGCTTCCTGGTTGTTGGCCAGGGTGAGGCCACGTCGAACCCGGGCGTCGTCATACGGCGCAACCTGTGCGTTGAAGTGTCCACCGCCGGCGTCGTTGCCCTGGAACTCGTACA
>JASLKB010000137.1 GCA_030747775.1 Acidimicrobiales bacterium
TTCATGACGGATGCCACCCACGGGGGGATGAAACCCCGCAGCCATGAGGTCACCGACGGTCCGAATCGGGCACCAGCGCGCGCCATGCTCCGAGCCATCGGCATGACCGAGGACGACTTCTCCAAGGCCCAGGTGGGCGTCGCCTCGTCGTGGAATGAGGTTACGCCCTGCAACCTTCCGCTGGATGCACTGGCCAAGCGGTGCAAGGAGGGGGTTTCCGAGGCCGGGGGCTTTCCCATCGAGTTCAACACCATCGCCGTGTCCGACGGTATTTCCATGGGCCACGAAGGAATGAGGGCCAGTCTGGTCAGCAGGGAGATCATCGCCGACTCGGTCGAGGCGGTGATGCACGCCGAGCGTCTGGACGCCTTCGTCAGCTTCGCCGGCTGCGACAAGTCACTCCCCGGGATGCTCATGGCCTCGGCTCGTATCAACCTGCCATCGGTGTTTGTGTACGGCGGGTCGATCATGCCGGGCGAGCACACCGACGGTTCCAAACTGGACATCGTGAGCGTGTTCGAGGCCGTGGGGGCCCACGCTGTAGGCGGTATTGACGACGCCGAACTGTTGGCCATCGAGCGCGAGGCCTGCCCGACCATCGGGAGCTGTGCGGGCATGTTCACAGCCAACACCATGGCCTCGGTCGGCGAGGCCATCGGCATGTCGCTGCCCGGCTCGGCGTCGGCCGCAGCGGTTGACCGACGGCGGGCCGACGTGGCCTTCGCCAGTGGGCACGCCGTGATGAACCTGCTCCGCGAGGACATCCGACCCCGCCAGATCATGACCAGAGCTGCTTTTGAGAATGCCATCGCCGTGGTCATGGCCCTCGGGGGTTCGACCAACGCCGTACTGCACCTCATGGCCATCGCGTTCGAGGCCGGCGTCGAGTTGGAATTGGAGGACTTCAACCGTGTGGCGGCCAGAGTGCCGCATCTGGCCGACACCAAGCCGCACGGGAAGTACCACATGGTGGACATCGACCGCATCGGTGGCGTCCCGGTGGTCATGCAGATGCTCCACGAGGAGGGACTGCTGCACGCTGACGAGATCACCGTCACCGGCCGGACGGTGGCCGAGAACCTCGCCATGCTGGACGTTCCCGCGCCTGACGGCGAGGTCATCCACGCCTTCAGTGATCCGATCAATGCCCTAGGTGGCCTGGCCATCCTGCGCGGGTCGTTGGCCCCAGAGGGCTCAGTGGTCAAGGTCGCAGGCATAGACGTAGACCGGTTCGACGGTCGGGCCAGGGTGTTTGATGGTGAGGACGCGGCTATGGCGGCCGTGCTCGGCAACCAGATCGAGGCGGGTGACATCGTGGTCATCCGTTACGAGGGTCCCAAGGGGGGTCCGGGCATGCGCGAGATGTTGGCCATCACCGGGGCCATGAAGGGCGCCGGTCGCGGTGGCGACGCCGCGCTCATCACCGACGGACGCTTCTCTGGCGGCACTCACGGATTCTGCGTGGGCCACGTGGCCCCCGAAGCGGTTGACGGTGGGCCCATCGCACTGGTCGCCGAGGGCGACCGCATCGTGATCGACGTGGTGGGCCATACCATCGAGCTGATGGTCAACGAGGCCACGTTGGCTGAGCGGAGGGCTGACCTGAAGCCCTTCGAGCCGCGCTACACCTCAGGGTTCTTGGCTAAGTACGCCGCCCTGGCTCAGGGGGCTGAGAAGGGTGCTGTCACCCAGGCGTGACCCAGCAGTCACATGTCCCAAAGGCCGGATCGTCGGGCGGCCGACAGCGCCATCCATGATTCACCGGCCACCGCGTCGGTGGAGGACTGGCGAGCCACCCAGTGGGGGACCGGCAATGCCACCTCGGCGGGCACATCCAGTCCACCCCGGGGGGCCACGGCGCACGGCGGGAGGCGTTTGAGGGCCTGTTCCATGGCTGTTTCGGCGTCCATGCCGACTCCTTGGTGGTCGGGTCGGTAGAAGGCCACGTCTTGGAGTTGGTGCCACTTGTCGGCACCCATGACCACGACGTCGTAACCGTCGGCCAGATCGGCTACTAGGCGGGCGTCGGTGACGTCGATGGCTAACCAAGAATGGTCGGCGGCCACCTCGTGGAGCACAGCCAAGCGGTCGTCGACCCCCGTCCGACCAGTGTCTTTGCCCAGTGGCCGGCGAGAAACCGCCCACACGACCCGTTCGAGGTTGTGGTAGCGCAGCGCCGCGTGGGCAATAGCCAGATGGGCCAGAGTCGGGGGATCAAAGGACCCCGGTTGGACACCAGTTTGCATCGGGCAATCGTTGCACGGGGGGCCACTATCCGACAGGTTGTGGTCCGGGGTGCCACCGGCGCATAATTGCGTTCCATGCAGACCGCCTTTTTCTTCGCGATCCCGTTCCGGGGGGTAGGCGTACTGACGTAGGCACGCGCCCCGCCTGCACACGGCGGGACCCAGACGGTTGCGTGCCTCGACCTCCCGAAGTGGGAGGTCGCTTTCACTTTTCGATTGAACTTCCGACCAGTTTCTCCAAGGATCCGGACCCGACATGGCCACAGAACAGATGGACGGCGGCAGAGCCCTCATCCGCGCCCTCGAGGCTGAGGGCGTGGACGTGATGTTCGGGCTGCCCGGTGGGGCGATCCTGCCCGTCTACGACCCGATCATCGACTCGTCGATCCGCCATGTCCTGGTGCGCCATGAGCAGGGTGCCGGCCACATGGCCGAGGGCTATGCCCACGCCACCGGTCGTCCCGGGGTCGCCATGGTGACCAGTGGGCCCGCGGCCACCAACATCGTTACGCCGTTGTGCGACGCCTACCTCGATTCGGTGCCCATGGTCGTAGTGACCGGACAGGTGCCCTACGCGGCGATCGGAACCGATGCCTTCCAGGAGTGTGATACGACAGGCATCACTCAGTCGATTACCAAGCACAACTTTTTGGTCACCGAGGCACAGGACATCCCGCGAATCATCAAGGAGGCGTTCTACATCGCCACCACGGGACGTCCCGGGCCGGTGCTGGTCGACATCCCCAAGGACATCGTGGATCCGACCAACCCCCGGTCAGCCATGACGTGGACCGACGACGTCGAGATGGATTTACCGGGCTACCACCCGCAGACCGAGGTCGACGTCGACCTCATTGCGGCAGCGGCAGACCTCATCCGGACCGCCGAGCGACCAGTTCTCTACGTGGGCGGTGGCATCCTCAAGGCTCGGGCTGCCGATGCGCTGCGAGCCCTGGCTGAACTGACCGGTATTGGGGTGGTCACCACCTTGATGGCCCGTGGGGCCTTTCCCGATAGCCACGAACTCTGCCTTGGCATGCCAGGGATGCATGGCAACTACACGGCGGTCACCGCTATGCAGGAGTCAGACCTGCTCGTTGCCCTCGGCGCCCGGTTCGACGACCGCGTCACTGGGAAGCTGGACGGCTTCGCTCCCGAAGCGAAGATCATCCACGTCGATATCGATCCGGCCGAACTGGGCAAGGTTCGGCGGCCCGACGTGGCCATCCAGGGTGACGTTCGGTTGGCCATCGAAGCCCTGTACGCCGAGTTGTCGGGCAACGGCATCGGCGATACCGACCGGTCGGCCTGGCGGTCGCGGATCAGTGGTTGGCAGGAGCGTTATCCGCTGGCTTACGAACCGTGGGTGCCCGGTGAGGCGTTGAAGCCCCAGTACGTCATCGAGCGACTGCGGGATGCCACCCCGGACGACACCATCGTTACCTCCGGTGTGGGCCAGCACCAGATGTGGGCCAGCCAGTACTGGACGTTCGATCACCCCTACACGTGGATCAATTCAGGTGGTCTCGGCACGATGGGCTTTTCCATCCCAGCGGCCATTGGAGCCAAGGTGGCATTTCCAGAGCGGTCGGTGTGGGCCATCGATGGCGATGGTTGTTTCCAGATGACGGCTCAGGAGTTGGTCACGGCCACCGTGGAGAACGTCCCGATCAAGGTGGCGTTGCTAAACAACTCGTACCTCGGCATGGTCCGCCAGTGGCAGGAGATGTTTTACGACGAGCGGTATTCCGAGGTGTTCCTTTCGCCCGACGTCCCGGACTACAAGATGTGGGCCGAGTCCATGGGCTGCGTGGGGATGCGGGTTGACGATCCCGACGAGGTCGACGTGGCCATCGCCAAGGCCAACGAGATTGACGATCGCCCGGTAGTCATTGACTTCCGGGTGGCGGCCGCCGAGAAGGTCTATCCGATGGTCCCATCGGGTGCCAGCAACTCTGAGTTGGTTGTGCCCGGATTTCAGGAGGGGCAGCCCCGATGAACGTGCACGAACCGGAGCATCGTTATCACACCCTCGTGGTGACCGTGGAAAACAAGTCCGGTGTGCTGGCCCGGGTTGCCTCGCTGTTCGCCCGGCGCGCCTTCAACATCGAGTCGCTGGCTGTGGCTCCCACCGACGACGAGAACCTGAGCCGCATCACCGTGGTGGTCGACCTGGATTCCGCGCCTCTGGACCAGATCGTCAAGCAGTTGGACAAGTTAGTCAACGTGGTCGAGATCCGCGAACTGGCCCCCGGCCACGCCGTGGAGCGCGAATTGATGCTGGTTACGGTGACCGCCGAACCGGATCGGCGCGACGAGATCGTTGAGCACCTGGATCGGGCCGGCGGCAAGGTCCTGAGTCTGGGTACCGATCGCATGATGCTGTCGCTGGTCGGGCCGCCGCGGCGGATCGACGAGTTTGAGGACCTGCTGCGCCCCTATGGCATCATCGAAATACAGCGCACCGGCCGGGTGGCGCTCGCCAGCCTCGACGACGCCCTCGACTGAGTCAGCCCCGTTCCCAACCCGTTCCCAACCCGTTCCCAACCCGTTCCCAACCCGTTCCCAACCGAACCCAAGCCAGGAGAGACCAGTGGCCAACATCTACTACGAGAAGGACGTGGACCGGTCCGCGATCGTGGAGCGCAAGGTAGCCATCCTTGGCTACGGCTCCCAGGGTCACGCCCACGCTCTCAACTTGAAGGAGTCGGGTGTCGACGTGTGCGTCGGACTGCGCGACGGGTCGTCGTCGGCAGCCAAGGCCGTCGAAGCCGGGTTGTCCGTGCGGTCGCTGTCGGACGCTTCGGCATGGGCCGATGTGATCATGGTGCTGCTGCCCGACACCGATCAGGCTGCGGTTTACGAGGAGCATATTGCTCCCAACTTGGACGCCGGTGATGCTCTGGCATTCGCCCACGGCTTCAACATCCGCTTCGACCTGATTGCTCCACCGGCCGACGTCGACGTGAGCATGGGTGCCCCACAGGGCCCAGGTCACCTGGTGCGCCGAACCTACGAGGAGGGTGGCGGCGTACCGTGCCTCATCGCCGTAGAGCAGGATCCGACCGGTGGCGCCAAGGCCCTCGCCCTGGCCTATGCCGACGGAGTAGGTGGCGCTCGCGCTGGCGTGATCGAGACCACCTTCACCGAGGAGTGTGAGACCGACCTGTTT
>JASLKB010000138.1:0-351 GCA_030747775.1 Acidimicrobiales bacterium
GCCCTGCACAACCGCGCCCTCCGTGAGCGAAAGTTCGGCTACAACCGGGCTCCGGAATGTCGAACCTACCTGGCTGTCCTAGGTCTGGCGACAGGCCTAATCACCGTCCTTCTCATAGGTGACCAGGTAGGGGTACTCCGAGCTTTACGCTCGGCGGTGTTCAACGTGGTCTCCTTGGGTACCAGCAGTGGCTTCAGCAACGCCACCGGTACGGGGACCGCCGGCGACTTCGGGGGCTGGGCATCCGGTCCGCAAATGGTGCTACTGCTCCTAATGGTCTTCGGTGGCTGCACAGGCTCTACATCTGGTGGGGTGAAAGTCATGCGACTGCGGGTCGGGATCGGACACGCC
>JASLKB010000138.1:361-5400 GCA_030747775.1 Acidimicrobiales bacterium
TAGGCCCCGGGCGCTACTCCCGGTCCGGCTTGGATCAACCTCCATCTCGGACTCCATGGTGGAGAGGATCGCGGGGTTCATGGTGGTCTATGGGCTCCTAGTAGTGGGTGGAACCCTGGTGGTGGCGGCGCTAGGGGTCGATCTGGTCTCTGCTTTCGGTGGGGTGATCAGTGCACTGGGCAACATGGGCCCGGCGCTTGGAGAGGCGGGACCCACAGCCTCCTTCGCCGATGCTTACCCGGCTCCGGCAAGGATGGTCTTGTCCGTTCTGATGTTGATCGGCCGGCTGGAGATCTTCCCCATGCTCCTCATGCTGGTGGCGCCCTACCGGGCGTTGGACGGGGCGACCCGGGGAATGCGTATCCGACTCCGAGGAACACACCGCTGATCGGGCAGAGCTAGCCGGCCAGCGCAGCTTCCAACAGCCTCCCAAGCATCGCCGGGTCTTTGCTGCCGCAGAACTCTCGTGCGCTATGCATAGCCAGTTGTGCGACACCTAGGTCCACCGTGCGCATGCCGGTGCCAGATGCGGTGGCGGGTCCGATGGTGGTACCACACGGCATGTCCGAGCGACTCACGAATGACTGGAGCGGTACACCGGCCTGCTCAGCCAGGTGTCGGACCTCTGCTGCGCCCGGCGCATCAGTGGCGTAACGCTCCTTGGCGTTGAACTTCAGCACCGGCCCTCCGTTCAGTAGGACTTGGTGTTCGTCGTCGTGGTGTTCCCTGAAGTTGGGGTGGGTGCCGTGGGCCCCGTCGACCGACAGGACCAGGGAACCGTCCGAGCGACGTCCATCGAAGTTGACGAACTGACGAAGGGTGCGCTTCAGGATGGGGCCGGCGGCTCCTGTGGCCGAGACGCTGCCCACCTCCTCATGGTCGAATAGGGCCAAGACCGGGACGGCCTGACCCGCATCCGGACCGGAACCCTGGCCGGCGACGGCGATCAGGGCTTCAGTACCAGCGTGGCAGGACAGCAGATCGTCCAGACGCGGCGCGCTCACGAACTCGTTGTCCGGACCTGAGAGACAGGAAGGCACCACGTCGTGGTACATGGCGTCGAAGGCCAGGACGTCGGTCGGGTCGACGTCGGCCATGGCGGCCAAGGTCGCGACGAAGGCACCCGACTCGACCTTTCCAGAACCCACTATGGGCGACAGGTGGGTCTGGGGATTCAGCACCAGGCCCTTGTCGTTTACATCGCGGTCCAGATGGATCGCCAGCTGTGGAATCCGGGCCACCGGTCGGTCATCACGTACCAGATGTTCAACACGCCCGTCTCCATCTCGCACAACCAGCCGGCCGGAAACCCCAAGGTCGCGGTCGAGCCATGAGTTCAACAGGGCACTGCCGTATACCTCCACACCCACCTGGCGAAGGCCCAGGGCCCCATGGTCCGGAAGCGGCTTGAGCCTCAGATTCGGGCTGTCGGTATGGGCGCCAATGACTCGGAGTGGAGCATCGGCGCTGCGGTCGGCATCGACCCAGGCCACGAGTGCACCGCCGGACCGGAGGTACCACTTCCCAGGTGTCGGACGGTCATCATCAGGCGATATGGCAGCGAAACCGGCATCCTCAAGCCGTCGGGCCGACTCGTCGACGGCGTGGAAGGGGCTGGGGGAGGCGTCGACATAGCGGCAGAGGTCGCGCGCCCAGTCGTCGGCAGTAGAGGGCATGCCGCTATTCTGGTACCTGTACAGACCAGGTGTGGTGCCCGGCGGCGGGCAGCCACGGCGAAAGTCGCTCCGACCGACGATGTTCCGGGCGATCTCCCAGGCGGCCCTGCCGCCCCGTCCAGGAGACGACCTCGAGCGTGATGCACCCTCAAGAGAGTGAACTGTTCAACCGGGACCTTCCGGGTCCTCAGGGTCTCTATGACCCCCGGTTTGAGCACGACTCCTGCGGTGTCAACTTTGTTTGCCACCTGAAGGGCGAGGTCAGCCATCGGATAGTCCAACTGGGCATCGGTGCCCTCTGTCGAATGCAGCATCGCGGCGCCCTAGGTGCCGAGGTGGACACTGGTGACGGTGCGGGTCTCCTGATCCAGGTTCCAGATGCCTTCTACCGCTCGGTGGCCGACTTCGAGCTTCCCGACGCATGCGCGTACGCCACCGGCATCGCTTTCCTACCCAAAAATCCTGATCTGGCCGAGCAGGCCAAGGCTCTTGTGGAAGATATCGCGGCCTCTGAGGGCCTGGAAGTGCTTGGGTGGCGGGACCTGCCGGTCGACGACTCGATTATCGGAAATGCCGCCCGTGCCTCCGAACCGACCTTCCACCAGTTGTTCGTCGCCGGCCCGGAGGGATCCGACGGCGTCCGTCCCACAGGCATTGACCTAGACCGTCTGACCTACGTTCTCCGTAAGCGCACTGAGCATGAAATCTCGCTACTGGATGACGACGGCGAGACTCATGGCGTCTACTTCCCCTCCCTGTCGTCCCGGACCATTGTCTACAAGGGGATGTTGACCACCACACAGCTAGCGGAGTTCTTCCTCGACCTGACCGACGAAAGAGTGGAGAGTGCTCTGGCGCTGGTCCACTCGAGGTTCTCGACCAACACCTTCCCATCGTGGCCGTTGGCCCACCCGTACCGGTATGTCGCCCACAACGGAGAGATCAACACCGTGCAGGGAAACCGGAACTGGATGCGCGCCCGCGAGGCCCTAATGGCTACCGACACCATTCCCGGCGACCTAGACCGGCTATTCCCGATCTGCACACCTGGGGCCAGTGACAGCGCCGGTTTCGATGAGGCCCTCGAACTCCTCACCATGGGTGGCTACTCCCTGCCCGAGGCCATCCTGATGATGATCCCGGAGCCATGGGAAAACCACGGCGAGATGTCAGACGAGCGGCGCGCCTTTTACCAGTACCACGCGTCCCTGATGGAGCCGTGGGACGGTCCGGCCTCCATTGCCTTTACCGACGGCACCGTGATGGGCGCTGTCCTAGACCGAAATGGTCTACGCCCCAGCCGCTACTGGGTGACAGCTGACGATCTGGTGGTGATGGCCAGTGAGGTCGGAGTCGTCGAGGTGCCCACCTCGGAGGTGGTCGAAAAAGGACGACTCCAACCCGGCCGAATGTTCCTCATCGATACCGCTGAGGGCCGCATCATCCGGGATGACGAGATCAAGGATGGGATGGCGTCAGGTCGCCCCTACCGGGAGTGGTTGGACCAAAACCTCCTTCACCTGAAGGACCTCCCGCCATACGACCGCAGCACGACCGATGGGGCCACGCTCCTGCAGCACCAGCAGTTATACGGCTACACGCATGAGGCTCTCAAGCTTCTCTTGGCGCCGATGGCTCGTGATGGTAAGGGGGCCATCGGCTCAATGGGGACCGACACTCCGGTGGCCGCCTTGTCGGATCAGGCCCGCCCGCTCTACGACTACTTTCAGCAACTCTTCGCCCAGGTGACCAACCCTCCGCTGGACGCCATCCGTGAGGAGTTAATTACGGCGGTGTGCACCACAGTCGGCGCGGAGGGGAACCTTCTGGCTCCGGGGCCGGAGAGCTGCCACCAGATCTATCTACCTCATCCGGTTCTCACCGAAGAGCAGTTGGCGTCGATCATCGGGCTTGGTGACAGCCCGGCCATCGCCGAGTCGACCAGATTCTCCGTACGCGTACTGGACGGTCGGTACGCGGTGGCCGAAGGGGCCAAGGGGCTCACCGAGGCACTTGACCGACTCCGTTCGGAAGCCTCTGATGCGATCGCCGAGGGCATCACGATGCTTGTCCTCTCTGACCGAGGCCCGACGACTTCAATGGCGCCAATTCCGTCGCTGCTGGCGACCGGAGCGGTGCACCACCATCTCATCCGTGAAAAGACACGGACCAGGGTCGGTCTTCTAGTCGAAAGCGGGGACGCCCGCGAGGTGCACCACGTTGCGCTGCTTCTGGGATACGGAGCCTCGGCGGTCTGTCCTTATCTGGCCTTTGTGTCGGTTGATGCCATGGTGGCGGAGGGGATGTACGGGCTTTCGGCGGACTTGAGAGGCGAGAGGGCTCGCCGGAACCTCATTAAGGCCTACGACCAAGGCCTACTCAAGATCATGTCAAAGATGGGGATTTCCACTGTGGCGTCTTACACCGGTGCCCAGATCTTTGAGGCCATAGGGCTGGGTGATGAGGTGATCGGGGACTGTTTCGTTGGCACGGTCAGTCGCCTCGGTGGTGTCGGCTACGACGTTCTCGCTGGTGAGGTGGCGGCACGTCATGCCCTGGCCTTTCCTGCGAATCCTGAGGAGAGGGCCCATCGCACGTTGGAGGTCGGAGGGGAGTACCAGTGGCGCCGTGAGGGCGAGTACCACCTGTTCAATCCGGAGACCGTTTTCAAGTTGCAACACGCCACCCGAGAGGGTCGCTACGAAGTCTTCAAGGAGTACACAAAACTCATTGACGACCAGTCCGAACGGTTGGCCACCCTGCGGGGCCTATTCCGCTTCCGCGACGACCTCCGACCGAGCGTGCCCATTTCAGAGGTCGAACCAGTCAGCGAGATCGTCAAAAGGTTTTCTACCGGCGCCATGTCCTACGGGTCGATCAGCGCTGAGGCGCACGAGACCCTCGCCATCGCCATGAACCGCATCGGCGGGAAGTCGAACACCGGGGAGGGCGGAGAAGACCCTGACCGGTTCACCCCGGAACCCAACGGCGACCTACGTCGGTCGGCAATCAAGCAGGTGGCGTCCGGTCGATTCGGGGTGACGAGCGAATACCTAGTGAACGCTGACGATCTCCAGATCAAGATGGCCCAGGGTGCCAAACCGGGTGAGGGAGGACAGTTGCCCGGCCACAAGGTGTATCCCTGGATCGCCCGGACCCGGCACTCCACTCCCGGTGTCGGCTTGATTTCGCCACCACCCCACCACGACATCTACTCCATCGAGGACCTGGCCCAACTCATCTACGATCTAAAAAACGCGAATCCGGTCAGTCGAGTACATGTGAAGTTGGTAGCCGAGGTGGGGGTCGGCACGGTCGCAGCCGGCGTATCCAAGGCCCACGCCGACGTAGTGCTCATCTCGG
>JASLKB010000139.1 GCA_030747775.1 Acidimicrobiales bacterium
GCGGTATGGGCTGATGAAGAAACGATCTGGCCACCCGGGTTTGACCCCGGAGCTGCCGGAGTGATCTTCGACTAGGGCCGTTCTGGCAGGGCTACGGGTCGGCCAAACGCGCCGAGGGGGTTGGCAGGGTAGAGATCCCTTGCGACGGGGGTTGGTCACGGCCCGTCGACTTCCTTGAAACAGAGGGCGTTTAGGGGTTATCGAAGGGTCAACAGCAGGGGACCGTTTTGGGTACCGTTTTGGCCCCAAAACGGGTCAAATCGGCCTCTCGAGGGGTAGGCGCAGTTCGAACGCTCCGAGGTACCTGGCCCCATACGACAACAGGCCTCGCCGGGGTTACCGACGAGGCCGATGTGGGTGGCGCGCTCGGAGGGACTCGAACCCCCAACCTTCTGATCCGTAGTCAGATGCTCTATCCAATTGAGCTACGAGCGCAGCGGTCCGAGTGTACGAGTCACTCGGAACCGGCCCCACCGTTGGTGACCGGAGCCACCTAAGGTGGCTGGTCCACTGGTGGGCTGCTGGCGGAGAGGGTGGGATTCGAACCCACGATGAGCTTTTAGGCCCATACTCCCTTAGCAGGGGAGCGCCTTCAACCTGACTCGGCCACCTCTCCTCGGGACCGGATGCTACCGGCGGCCCAGAGGCCGCGGACCTTCGCCGATACGCTGCGCGGCGGAGGGATGGCAGAGCGGACGATTGCGACGGTCTTGAAAACCGTTGAGCCTCACGGCTCCGGGGGTTCGAATCCCCCTCCCTCCGCCAGTCTTAGAAGAACCCTTACCGAACTTCCACACCGTGTGGTGTGCGTCGAGCGGCGAATACCGATCGTGGGTGGCGAGGGTGACGATGTGTTGTAGGTCTGGGTCGTCTACGGGAACGGCCATGCGGCTTGGTCCAGCCCCACTTTCGTATTCCACTGGACCGGATCTGTCCTTAGGTCAGGACCTCAGGGAACCAGTCAGTTACGGATGCGACCCCGGAGGCCAGCCAGCCACTCGTCGGCCGACTGGGAAGCTGCTGAGGCCTCCGTCCGGACCTGATCCCCGTTGGTCCCGGCAGCCGGATACGAACCTAGAAACTTGACGTCTCCGTGTTTCATGTGGAGGTTCCGGAGGCAGTCGGCCACCAGCTCATCGGCGACATGGCCCTCAAGGTCCATGAGGAAGCAGTAGTCACCAAGCCCCTGCTTGGTAGGACGTGACTCCAGTCGGGTCAGGTTGATCGACCGGGCAGCGAACTCCTGGAGGATTCCCAACAGCGAACCCGGACGATCAGCTCGCTGGAACACCACCAGCGACGTCTTGTCATGCCCGCTAGGCGGCGGGATCCCATCGGCAGCCACGAGCACGAACCGGGTTTGGTTCTCAGGATGGTCCTCGATGTCACCAGCCAACACATCGAGTCCGTAGGCCTCGGCGGCCCGACCGGGTGCGATGGCCGCCGTCTGGCCGTCGGGGTTTTCAGCCAGCAGGCGGGCCGCGTCAGCCGTCGAGTTAGCGGCCTGCACTTCGGTGTCGGGAAGGTGTTCGGCCAACCAGCCCCGGCACTGGGCGATGGCGTGCGGGTACGAACACACCCGCTGGATATCGGCCAGTGAAGTGCCGGCAGCCACCATCAGGTTTAGCTGGATGGAAATCACGACCTCGCGTTGGACCAGCAGGTCGACCTCGAAGGCCAGGGTGTCCTGGGTGACGTTGACGCTGCCTTCGATGGAGTTCTCGATCGCCGCAAAGCCGAGGTCCACCTCACCGGTCACTACCTGGCGGAATACGTCGGGAATGGACGGCGCAGGGCGTAGGTCGAGTGTGGTCAGGTCGTTCTGGGTGTAGAGGGCTTGCTCGGTAAAGGTGCCCGTCGGGCCTAGATAGGCCAGCGATGATGGCTCCGGGGGTGCGAGATCGGTCACGGGAGGGGAGGATAGTGAGGTGAACCCCGATGACCTGTACGAGTTGTCCCTGAATGAACTGATTGACGGTGTCGCATCTGGGACGGTGTCGCCCGACGATGCCGTGCGACGACTGAACCGTCTTCCGTTCGCTGACGTGGGTGTCGCTCGGATAGACCACCACCGTGCCTTCCGGCAGGGATTGCCTGAGGCGGTGTACGCGCCGGGGAAGTCGGTCATCGACGTGGTCACCGTGATCACCGAATTGCTGGATCACGGCACAGGACCAGTTGTGCTGTCCCGGGCTGACGAGGACCAGACGGTGGCCGTCCTCGGCGTGGATGCCTCGGCCACCGTGCTGGGACATACCGTCGTGTGGCGGCGGGCCCCCGAAAGTGGTGATCGGGTGCTGGTAGTCACGGCGGGCACGGCCGATGCACCGGTGGCTGACGAGTGCGCTGCGGTGTTGTGGGCCCACGGCATCAACGCCGATCGATTGTCCGACGTGGGCGTGGCGGGCATTCACCGACTACTGGCTGATGTGGATCGGATCCACGGGGCCGATGCCGTCGTGGTGGTGGCCGGCATGGAGGGGGCGCTGGCCAGCGTGGTCGGGGGCCTTACCGGTGCCCCGGTGGTCGCTGTACCGACCAGCGTGGGCTATGGATCGTCGCTGGAGGGGGTTACCGCCCTGCTGGGGATGCTCGCCTCATGCGCCTCCGGCTTGACCGTGGTGGGGATCGACAACGGCTTCGGGGCGGCCTGTGCGGTATTGCGCATTTTGGGCGCGGCTTCGGACAGGTCGGGTGCTGCTGCCGCGACTACCGGTACAGGAGCATCGGCGTGACGCGGGTGGCGTGGTTCCAGCCGTTCTCGGGCATCGCCGGCGACATGGCACTCGGTGCCCTGGTGGATGCTGGTGCCGACGTGGACGAGGTGCGTGCCCTGATCGGTCTCCTACCGGTGGCCGACCTCCCGGCGTCCAGTTGGGCACTAACCGCGGAACCCTGCCTCCGTGGTGGCATCGCGGCCACCGATGTCTGTGTCGCTGTCGAAGACGAGGCCACCCACCGGCCCGCCCGGGAGATCCTGGCCATGGTGGATGCGGCCAATTTTCCCGACCGGATGGCCCGCCGAGTACGTGACACTTTCGAAGCCCTCGCTGTTGTCGAGGGCCGCCTCCACGGGATCCCATCGGCTGACGTGCACTTTCACGAGTTGGGTGCCATCGACAGCATCGTGGACGTGGTCGGGACCTGTGCAGCCCTCGAAGTACTCGACATCGACGAGGTTGGTTCGACCAGCGTGGCCACCGGGATCGGCTCGGTCGAGTCGGCCCACGGGACGATCCCCGTTCCGGCGCCCGCCACTATCGCCCTTTTGGCCGGCGCCCCCACTCACGGAACCGACGTGGCGACCGAACTGACGACTCCGACCGGCGCCGCCCTTTTAGCGGCCATGGTCACCACGTGGGGTCCGATGCCGGCCATGGTCGTGGAGGCCAGCGGTCACGGTGCCGGTGATCGCGACCTCGACGGGCGACCCAACGTCACCCGGGTGGTGGTGGGCACCCTTGCCGAGTCGGCTGTCATCGGCGAATCCAACCTAGGACTGGGACGGGGTTCCGGCCAGCCGATGGAGGTCCTGGAGGCCAACGTGGACGACGCCACCGGCGAGGCCTTGGCCCACACCTTGGCCCGCTGCCTCGAGGTTGGGGCACGGGATGCCTGGGTGACCCCCATCGTGATGAAGAAGGGTCGACCAGCCCACGTGGTAAGTGCATTGTGCGATCCAGCCGACGTAGCCGTAGTGGCCGACGTGTTGACCGCTGAGACGGGGTCGCTGGGCTTACGGGCCCACACCGTCCGGAGGTGGGCGGCGCCTCGCACCATGGACGAGGTGGAAGTCGACGGGCACCCAATCGCCATCAAGGTGACCGCCGGGCGGGCCAAGGCCGAACACGACGATGCAGCTCGAGCCGCGGTGGCTACCGGACGGCCGTTGCGCGAGGTACTGGCTCTAGCCGAGGCGGCGTGGCGAGCCGCCGACCCTCAGGGTGACCCCAGCCTCGGCTGATCTGATTCCCATACCAGTCTCCTACGATGGCCGGGCGATGGATCACGCAACCCACCCAGACACCGGGGACCGCCTCTACTTCCGCCAATTACTCGCCGGCCGAGACTTCGCAACCGAAGATCAGTTGGCCCGCCAGATGGTCAACTTCGTCTACCTCATCGGCGACCGGGAGACTGGCGACGCCGTGGTGGTCGACCCTGCCTATGACGTGGACGGCATCCTCAATGTGCTGGCCGATGACGACATGCGCTGCACCGGTGCTCTGGCCACCCACTACCACCCAGACCACGTGGGTGGTTCGATGATGGGCTACGACATCGTCGGGGCTGCCGAACTGCTGGAACGCACGTCGGTGCCCGTTCACGCCCAGCATGATGAGGCAGGCTTCATCGCCGAGGTCACCGGCCTGGGTGATGGCGACATCGTTGGCCACGAAAGCGGCGATGTGGTCACCGTGGGTGTCATTGATATCGAACTGATCCACACGCCGGGCCACACTCCAGGCAGCCAGTGCTTCCTGGTTGACGGCCGGCTGGTAGCCGGCGACACCCTCTTCCTGGAGGGCTGCGGACGGACCGACCTTCCCGGTGGCGACCCCGCTGCGCTGTACGACAGTCTCCATCACCGCTTGGCCAAGGTGCCCGACGAGGCCGTGCTCTACCCAGGCCACCTCTACTCGCCGCAGTCATCAGCTCCCATGGGGGACACCCGACGCGACAACTTCGTTTTCATGCCCCGCTCCGAGGAGCAGTGGCTGGCCATGTTTGGTCGTTGACCTCGTCTTGCACGCCTGATCCGTCCCCAGCTAACGACCCCGACCACAGACTCCAACCAGAGACGAGATGTCCATGTTCCGTGCCCTGAGACTTGATAAGTCGGACGGCGAGTTCCAACGGGAGTTCGTGACTCTCGACGAAGGTGACCTGCCGAGGGTGGGTGAATTCGACCATCCTGAGTTGGTGGTGAACGTCGAGTACTCGACGGTGAACTTCAAGGACGCGTTGGCCGTGGCTGACCAATCGCCCATCGTCCGATCCTGGCCGATGGTGCCAGGGATTGACTTGGCCGGCACAGTCGCATCGTCGGAGGATTCCGAGGTGCCGGTCGGCCAACGTGTGGTCGTCAACGGTTGGGGGATCGGCGAGGATACCTGGGGCGGCCTGACCCAGCGGGCTCGCGTCCGTGGATCGTGGACGGTGCCTCTCCCAGACGGAGTGTCGACAGCCGAAGCCATGGCCATTGGAACGGCTG
>JASLKB010000013.1 GCA_030747775.1 Acidimicrobiales bacterium
CTGCGATCAGTGCGTCGTGGTCGGTCGGTGTCTCAAGTTCGCCGTAGATAGTGGCGAGTTCCATGGGATCTGGGGTGGGACCAACGAGTCTGAACGCCGCGTCATGATCGGAGCCTGATGGGCTGAACGACCATCTGTAGGCCTGACCCACGGTTTTCGTTAGGCATTTGGGAGGCGTGGGCCGGCGATCCGTACATCGTCGCGGCGCCGGGTGACGCCGGTGCCGTCCAGATGTGAGAGCAGTGGCATGGCGTGCTTGCGGGTATTGCCAGCCGCCTCGCGGAAAGCCGAGACGGTAAAGCCCTTGGAGTCATCGTCCAGTAGCCGGGCTGCCAACCGGGCTGCCTTCTCGATAGCTGACGCGGCGTAGAAGATCCCTTCCACCTCGACGACGTCGCCCCGTCGGACCAGTTCACGTAGTTCACCTCGATCGACGCCGTCAGGAGCCGGTGGCACGAACGGCGAGGCAGCCAAAGCGGCTACGAACGGGTGGTCAGCCAACGGATCGATCGCTCCCACCGGAACCAACCTGCCCGCTTCGATCACTGCGTCGCCCAGCAGGGTTGTGACGGCCCGTTCGAACGGCTCGAGGCCGGCTAACTCCAATCCCATCGGACCAGCGGTCTCGAGCCTGGCCCGCAGTCGTTCTAGTACCCCATGCAGAACCTCGGGGTCGACTACCCAGTTGTCCACGTCGGGGTCTCGGCGGTTACCGGTCAGGCGCTCCAGTTCGTCTGCATCCACCCAGCCCCTTTCCCGGACCACCCGGTCGATCGACCGATCGGGTCGGGCCGTCGAAGCCTTCTCCGTGGGGTCGACATCCAGTACCTCGCCGCCGCCAACCGTCTCGGATCGCCCCGATTCACGCAGCACGAACCGGTCACCAGGGAGTAGTGGAAGCGGCCGTGGCAGGTAAATCCTCACTGATCCTTCGGTCCCGGGATCTAGTGCGTTAGGACCGAGGATGCGCATCCGAACTGGATGCTCGCCAGAACCGAGGTAGACGACGTGGGCGCCTCGGCGGGACACAGGATGGTCTAGCCGGTCCAGTACTCGCAGTGAGGCATCGAACATCGTGGTGTGGTGCCACTGGTTGGTCCGGACGAGTACATCACCGCGAGCGATCTCATCCTGCGCGGCGCCGACCAGGTTCACAGCGCACCGGCTGCCCGGTGGTAGTTCGCGGTGTCCGGCATGGTGGTTCTCCAGTGACCGCACGCGCACAGCGCTGCCCGTCGGGTAGATGGCCAGCTCGTCATCGACCCGCAGTACACCGCCGGACAACGTACCGGTCACCACGGTGCCTGCGCCCCGGGCCGAGAAGGTCCGGTCTATCCAAAGTCGGGGCCGGCCGTGATCGACTGCGGTCGGCGTGGCGGCCACCAGGTCGTCCAGCGCGGCCCGTAAATCGTCGAGCCCCACCCCGGTGGGTGCATCGGTTGCCACCACGGGGGCGCCGTCCAAGAACGTTCCCTCCACCTGCTCGGCGATCTCCAGGCGGGCCAGGTCCACTAGGTCGTCGTCTGCCGGCCCCACCTTGGTGAGGGCGATCACGCCGTGGGCGATATCAAGTAACTCGAGGATCCGGAGGTGCTCTTCGGACTGGGGCTTCCAGCCCTCGGTGGCCGCTACCACGAACAGGCAAGCGTCGACGGCACCTACCCCGGCCAGCATATTCTTGAGAAACCGCACATGGCCGGGGACGTCGACCAATGACAGTGCGGCCCCCGAGGGCAGAGTGGTGGAGGCGAAACCCAGGTCGATGGTCAGGCCACGGGCTTTCTCCTCGGCGAACCGGTCGGGGTCGGTCCCGGTCAGGGCCTCGACGAGAGTCGACTTGCCGTGGTCGACGTGGCCGGCTGTGGCGACGACGTGCACCCGTCAAGCTCCGTCGTGCGCTGTGGGGCCGGCGGGCGTGGTGGCAGGTACAAGCCCGGCGATGGCTGCGGCTACCACGCCGTCGTCGTCGGGATGCACGGTCCGTAGGTCCAGCACCGTGGCGTCGTCGGCCACCCGAGCTACCAGCGGTGGTGTCCCGGCCCGTAACTCGGCCGTTCGGTCGCCAGTCAGTACCAGTCCAGCGGACGGGATCTCCACGCCGGGCAGTGTCCCCCCGCCTGGCACGGCCACGGTGTCGGCGACTAGTTCGGGGGCGATCAGCTCAGCCCGGGTCCGGAGTTCATCGACCGGAGTAGTTGCCATCCGCCAGAACGGGATGCTTCGGCCGTCGCGAGCCAGATAGGCCAGAGCCAGGTCCTGGAGCGACCGCAGTACGAGGCCTCCCGGCCGGAGGGCCCGGGCCAGTGGGTGGGCGGCGCATGCCGCTACCAGGTCTGCCTGACCGGCGATGATTCCCGCTTGCGGGCCGCCTAGCAGCTTGTCGCCCGAGAAGGTCACCAATGCCGCACCAGCCTCCAGCGTTTGGCGAGCCGCGGGTTCTCCGGCCAGCCAATCGGGTGGACCGTCTTCCAGCCACGGACAAGTGGCGTCCAGCAGGCCCGACCCGATGTCGGCTATCACCGGCACGTTGAGACCAGCGAGTTCGGCTACCGAGGTCGTTTCCGTGAAGCCCTCGATCCGGTAGTTGGACTGGTGGACCGACAGGGTGAGGGCCACGTCGGAATGGGAGGCCAGGGCAGAGGAGAAATCGTCAATACGGGTCCGGTTGGTGGTGCCGACTTCGATCAGTCGTGCCCCTGACTGGTCCATCACGTCGGGAATCCGAAAGCCGCCGCCGATCTCTACCAGTTCGCCACGTGACACCGCCACGCTCTGTCCGTCGGCCAGGGCGGCCAGTACTAGGAGGACCGCCGAGGCGCAGTTGTTGACCACCATGGCCGCTTCGGCACTGCACGCCCGGGCCAGTAGTGCCGGTGCGCGGTTCTGGCGGGATCCTCGCGATCCGCTGGCCAGATCGAACTCCAAGGTGGTGTAGCGCCGGCCGTCTCCCATTGGGGGGCTCCAGGGGGCCCGGCCGAGGTTGGTGTGTAGGAGTACGCCGCTGGCGTTGACCACGTCGGTCAGCAGAGCCCGTGCCGTTTCCTCGGCCAACATGCGGGCCCGCGGTCTGGCGCTGGCCGAGTCCCCGGCAGCCGTTGCCTCGGCGACCGCAGTCCTTGCCGCGTCGACCAGCAGTGGGTGGGGCAGGCCGGTGTCGACCAGCGACCGGGCCAGTCGGTCGACGCTGGGTGGCCTCTGCTGAGGTGGCGGGTCGGAGGAAGGGGACATGCCGTCGGAGGATAGGCGGATGCTGGGTGCCGGGACTCGGCCCCACGGGACGGACCTAGCATGTGGTCGTGCTGTTCATCCTGTTCCTGGTGTTTGTAGTAACTCCGATCGTGGAGTTGGCCGTCATCGTGCAGGTGGCAGGTTCAACCGGCGTGCTGAACACAATTGGGCTACTGGTGCTGGTCAGCGTGGTTGGTGCATGGCTGGTTCGCCGCGAGGGGCTAGGCATCCTTCGCCGGGCCCAGCGAGAGGCTGCCGCCGGTCGGATCCCGGGCCGCGAGATGATCGACGGCCTGCTGGTGCTGGGGGCCGGTGCCCTCATGCTCACTCCCGGGTTTGTGACCGACGCCGTGGGCTTGGCTTTACTATTCCCGCCGACTAGGGCTCTGGTGCGGGCGGTAGCCACCCGTCGCCTGACCCGTTCGTTGGCCAGCGGTGGGACCGTCTTCACCTACGGCTGGAGGGGCGAGACGATGTCCGGAAGCGGCGTACTCGACGCCGACTCTTGGGAAGACGGTCCGCCGGGTAGGCCCGACGAACCGCGTCAACTCGACGACTGATCTTCGGCTTCTGGCTGCCGACTATCGGTAACCGTGGCCGGTCAGGCTTCGGCGGCGTCGAGGGCGTCCTCGGCGGCGGCCAGCAGGCGGGCACTGCAGCCCGCCATATCCACCGGTGGGGCCGCCTCAGTGACGATGCGCTCGACGATCTCCCGGTAGGCATCGGCTGCAGGACCGTCACTGAGGGCGATTGGTCGGCCGGCGTCACCACCGGCGGCCACCGCCCCGTCCAACGGGATGCTCCCCAGCAGTGGAGATCCGATCTGGTCGGCCAGGGTATCGCCGCCGCCAGCCCCGAACAGTTCGTGGCGGCTGCCGTCCGGTGCCAAGTAGGAGCTCATGTTCTCGATCACACCGGCGATTCGCAGATAGTTGGCCCGACCCATGTTGGCCACCCGGATGGCCACTTTCTGGGCGGCCAGCGCTGGGGTCGTGACGACCAGCATTTCGGCCTGGGGAAGCATCTTTGCCAGACCCATCTGAACGTCGCCAGTGCCGGGCGGCATGTCGATTAGTAGGTAGTCCATTGGACCCCAGGCAACGTCCTCGCAGAAGTGCTGGACAGCCCGATTCAGGATCAGCCCCCGCCACATGAGGGCCGATTCCTCCTCGTCGACCAGGAAGCCCATCGAGACGACCTTGACGACACCGTCGCCGACGAGGACTTCGATGGGCGAGATCTTGCCGACCTCAGGGGATCCCCCTAGGCGACCTTCGACGCCCAGCATTCGGGGCACCGAAAAGCCCCAGATGTCGGCGTCCATGACCCCGACGGTCATGCCGCGAGCGGCCAGCGCTGCGGCCAGATTGACAGTCACCGAAGACTTGCCGACGCCACCCTTACCGGAGGCCACCATCAGCACTCGGGTGGTAGCCGGGATCTCGGTGTCAGGCGCATTACGGCTTACGTTGAAGCGGGCTCGGGCCATAGCCGTGGCTTTTTCCTCGGCGGTGAGTTCGTCCCACGACAGGTGGACCGACGACACACCGGGCAGGTCGGCTACCCGGGCCCTGACGTCACGTTGGATCTGAGCGCGAAGCGGGCAACCCGAGGTAGTCAGGGCAATCGTCACGTCGACTCGGCCGTTGTCGTCGATGGTCACGGCGCGGGCCATGCCCAGTTCGACGATGTCGGTGCCCAGTTCGGGGTCGATGACCCCGCGGAGCACCCCCATCACGTCGTCGGTGGTCGGGCCGGCTCTAGAGACGTTGTCGGGAACCGGGGCAGTGGGTGGCGTCTCGGCCATGGCTCCATGCTACGGGCAACGTCACTGGAGCCGATTGGGGGATTGGTCGGTGGCTTCGATCCAGCGTTGATAGGTACAATGGGAGGACTGCAAACTGCCGGAGTCCCGGGAGGAATCGATGATCACCTTGACCGACGATGCCACCACAAAGGTGGGCCAACTCATCGCCAGTGAGTCCGAGGACGGCCTGGCCCTGCGCGTGGCCGTACGCCCCGGTGGGTGCTCAGGATTCAGTTACGAGATGTACTTCGACACCGAGCGAGCCGCCGATGACGTTGAAGAGGCGTTCGGCGAGGTTCGGGTGGTGGTTGATCCGTCCAGTGCCCAGCTACTAGAGGGTGCCACCCTGGACTATAAGGACGGCTTGAACGAGGCTGGGTTTTCGATCGATAACCCGAACGCCCAGCGCACTTGTGGCTGCGGCCAGTCGTTCAGCTGACGCTTTCGGTCACCAACTGGTTGCTCGATCGAGCAATCCTCAAATAGCCGATTGCAGCGCGGCGGTCACCTCGGTGGCATCCATCGTGTAGTGGAGACCGGCGGTAACGATGCCTTCGGTGTTAGCTACCACAAGGCTCGGCTCGAACGTCAGACCGAGTGCGGACACAGCCGCAGTGGTGGAGAAGTCCCCGGTCTCCGGTCCGGTGTAGACCTCGGCGTGGACCGTTGTCCACGGCTCGGAGCGGACTCGCAGCGCAGATCGCAGTAGGCCGACGGTTGGCCCGCACACGTCGGACTGGCAGAACCGCGGAGTGGACACTAGGAGGGCCACGGGGCCGGGCCGGTCCAAGGCTTCGGCCAATGTGTGATCGTGGAATGCGCATGGCCCGTTGGGCTCGGTGCAGATCGGGTCGACACCGGCTGGATCAGTGCCCGTCGGGGTCACGATCGCCGGAAGGACATCGCCCACCTGCACGAGGTCAACCTCGTCAACTCCAACCACCCGTAGGTGGTGAGGATCGGCGCCGGCCGGTATTCCGTCCCCGGCCTCCAGGTGCACCACGTAATCCCCCGGTTCGTCGACCCAGAACACCAACGGGAAGTAGGGGGTGGCATGGTCGCCGCCGTGGCGGGCCACGGTATGAGTGGCTATTACCGCACCGCCGACGCCTGCTCGACGCACGGTGAGGTGCAGTTGGTCGGGCGCCTCGTCGTCTAGCGGCCAACCATCAGAGCCGAGGAGTACGTATGGCGCCCGTTGGGTGGAGCCAGCGACCAGGGTGCTGGGTGCCCCGTAGCCGTCGGCGAACCGGGCGCCCAGCCGCCACCCTGTTGCATCGGACGGGCCACCGTCTGAGATGTTGGCCACAGCAGCGTCGTCGGGGCGCCCCCTTCCACACGCTGCCAGCAGGGCTCCAGCGGCCAAGCCAGCCATTCCGGCTAGCACCCGCCGTCGGTCGCTGACCGCCGGTCGGCTAATTGATGCCTTCTCTCCGACTAGACCCCAGGTCGGTCCCCAGGTCGACTCCATGGTCGGTGACCGTACCGGTGACCGGGCACACTCATCGAATGGAGATGGCATCCACCGAGCATGCGTCAGAGGGGGCGTCGGTGCACTTCACCGTCGACGGCCAGCCGGTCGAGCTGGTTGATGTCGGCGGAACCCTGCTGGATGCGCTGCGCGGCCCATTGGGTCGCCGGTCGGTCAAGGACGGCTGCAGTCCCCAGGGACAGTGCGGCTGCTGCACCGTGCTGGTCGACGGCCAGCCGCGGGTGTCGTGCGTGACACCGTTGCGTCGGGTGTCCGGCCGATCGGTCACCACACTGGAGGGGTTGTCCGACGAAGACGTCCAGCGGTGGTCAGGGGCCTTCTGCGCTGCCGGTGGTAGTCAGTGCGGGTTCTGCACACCGGGCATCATCCTCCGCTTTGTAGGGCTCGAGCTGTCGGCAGCTAGCCGGTCCCCGGCTAGCTATTCCTCGGACAAACACTTTTCTGACAACGAGGCACCGCCGGACCGCGACCGTGCCGCCCGGGCCCTTCATGCCCACCTCTGTCGCTGCACCGGCTGGCAGACCGTGCTTGATGCCTGGGAGGTGGCCGTCGGTATCGTCCCGATCCCTGCGTCTAACCAGTCCGATTGCGCCCTCCCGAACGGGGAGGCCTCTAACCGGCGAGCCACCCTCGAGGGCCGAAGTCCCCAGACGGTTGGCCCCGAGGTGTCGCTCGGCCGCGGTGGCTTTGCTGCCGACACGGCGCCCTCGAACGCCTTGGTTGCAGTTCCCGGTGACGGACCACCCGACGATCCGGGCTCCTGGGTGGTGGCCGACACGCTGGTCGAGGCCCGGCGGGCTGCCGGCAAGGTCCAGGGCCGGAGAACCACCGCCGAAGTGGTGCCACCCATCGATCCTCCAGACGGTGACTGGGACGCCATGCTGCGCACCGCGTGGGTGGAGCCGGCCGCGCTGGAGACCGATGCCGCATGGTGCGTACCCGCCGGCGAGCCAGTGGGTCCCCTCGCCAACGGTGGGGCCTTCGGCGCCAAGGTCGATTCCGTATTGCCCGCCGTGGCACGGGCCCTCGCCGATGCTCACGGGTCTCCAGTGTTGCTAGCACCGTCTCGGGAGGACATTGTTCGGTTTGGCGTTAAGCGCCCACCTGTGGCTGGTGGCGCCTTGGCGGACGGAACGGGTGTACTACGGGTGGCCCGGACACCGGGTATCGCTGAGGCGGTGGCCGCCGTGGCCCCGGGCCTAGAGGTAGTCGAGGTGGAAGTGCTCGGGCCACCCACTTCGGCCGCCATCCGGGCCGCTGGCTGGGCCGAAGCCGTAGTGCTGCTCACCGGTGCTGGGGCGCTGATTGCCGGTCAACCCATCGTGTCCCCCGACGGTGCTGAGGCCACAGCCACCGTTGACGACGACGGCATTCGGGTCACCGTGAAGTGTGGCGATCCGCTCGACGAGGTGGTGCTGCGCTCCTACTGCATTGGTGCCGCTCACATGGCTTGGAGCTGGATCACCGCCGAAGGCTTGTCGGTGGATGCCGCTGGAACGGTGCATGACCTAACTGTGCGTTCCTTCGGCATCGTCCGGGCTACTGAGACTCCTCCGATCACCGTGGAGGTGCTGGCCACCGACGGTCGGTCGGTTAATGGATCCGACGTTGTGTTCGCCGCGGTGGCCGCGGCCACGTGGGTCCATCGTGGGAGTTTCCCCGACCTGCCCACTGGATAGGCCCGGTAGCCGGGGGGTGTGGCAGGCTCGCCCTTCGTCGAAGAACGGAGTCCCCATGGGTAAGCCAGTCGGTCCCTACAGTCCAGTAATGCGTGCTGGTGACCTGCTGTTCGTCAGCGGCCAGGTCGGTATTGTCGAGGTGGACACCGTGGACGGTCCGGTTGCTGGTTCGCTAGCTGAGGGCGGGGTGGAGGCTCAGGCGGCCCAGGCGCTGCTCAACCTCCGGACCCAGGTGGAGGCCAACGGGGCCACGCTGGACCAGGTAGTCAAAACCACGGTTTTCCTGACGGACATGGCGAATTTCGCTGCTATCAATGAGATCTACTGCGAGGCGTTCGGCGATCACCGACCAGCCCGGTCGTGCGTAGCCGTTGCCGCCCTGCCCATCGGGGCGCTCTTTGAGGTGGAGGCCGTCGTCCACATTTCGTGAGGGGCCGGCCCCCGTAAGTGATTCGATTGGGGTGCACCGGCTCTGGCCCAGGTGGCAGACTGAACCCATGATTGGTGCCGTCTTGATGATCCTCCTGCTCGTGGTGGTGATGCCGGTCGGCATCCTGATGAGCGGAGCCCTTGCCGCAGCGCTGCTGGGAGGGATCCTCAAGAACGACGCTGACACCACACACGACGGGTCGGAGCTGCTAGCGCTGAGCGAGACCGACCCCTGGGCCGACGCCGCCAACTGACCGAGCGTCCGGCCAGTCGTCGTATCCCGGTCAGCCTCCCCAGCGGGACTGGCCGAACCGGTAGCCCACCGACCGCACGGTATGGATCAGGCCAGCGTGCTCTTCACCGAGTTTGGCCCGAAGGCGTCGGATGTGGACGTCGACCGTGCGAGCACCCCCGTAGTAGTCGTAGCCCCACACCCGGCTCAGCAAGGTTTCGCGGGTGAAGACCTTGCCGGGGTGGGCGGCCAGGAACTTCAGCAACTCGTACTCCATGTAGGTGAGGTCGAGCGGCTCATCGTCCACGGCGGCCTGGTAGGTCTCAAGATTCAGGGCGAGAGGCCCGTACTCCACCAGTTCTGGACGGGTACCCCGGCCGGCCCGCGAGAACAGATGCTCGATCCGGGCTCGGAACTCGGCTGGCCTCAGTGGAGTCAGACAGAAGTCATCGAACAGGTCGTCTCTAAGCTCTAGGGCGTCCAATTGTCCTCCACCCACCAGCACCAATAGGGGTTGGATCGGGACCTCTACCTTCCGGAGGCGGCGGCACAGGGCAAAGGCGCCCGCCGGGTCGGTATCGGCTACTACTACGGCGCCTGACCAGCCCTCATCGGGTTCTTCGGCCATGGCGGCCTCCGCGTTGTCGACGGCTTTCCACGACCAGCCGTCCAGATCCAGGCACTGGGCCAGTTCCGGCGGAGGCGGATTCGGAAAGACGAGAAGAGGGTCCATGTTGGTTCGGCGAGTCAACAGCGGCGCCGTGCCCTCCCAGTCTGCCCGCTTCGGCGGGCTCTCACTTGCACAGACCTCCTCAGTTCGGCAGGCTCTACCAGTTCGGTAGATACGTCTCGAGTTCGAACGGCGTGACCTGCCGCTGGTACTCATTCCACTCGGACCGCTTGTTGCGCAGGAACCACTCGAAGATGTGGTCACCGAGGGTTTCACGTACTAATTCGGAGGCCTCCATCTCGTCGAGTGCCTCTTCCAGGTTGTGGGGCAGGCTGGCCACTCCCATACCTCGTTGTTCATCACGACTTAGGTCATAGAGGTTCATTGTGGCCTCGGCGGGCAACTCCAGGTGATCTTCGATGCCCCGGAGGCCGGCAGCCAGGAGCACCGAGAAGGCCAAGTACGGGTTGCATGCCGGGTCCGGTGCTCGGTACTCGATCCGGGTCGAGTCGACCTTGCCCGGCTTGGTGATGGGAACTCGCACCAGGGCCGACCGGTTGTTGCGGGCCCACGAGACGTATCGGGGGGCTTCGTAGCCCTCGTTAATCCGCTTATACGAGTTGACCAGCTGGTTGGTGACCGCAGTGATTTCCCGGGCATGGCGCAGTAGACCAGCGATGAACGACCGAGCGGTGTCAGACAGGCCATCGGCCGCAGTGGGGTCATGGAACGCGTTCTCCCCGTCGCGGAACAGCGACAGGTGGGTGTGCATCCCCGATCCCTGCACACCGTTGAGTGGCTTGGGCATGAACGTGGCGTACACCCCGCGGTCCATGGCGATCTTCTTAACTGCCAGGCGCAGCGTCATCACCGAGTCGGCCATGGATAGGGCGTCGGTGTACTGCAGGTCGATCTCGTGCTGGCTGGGGCCATCCTCGTGGAACGAGTACTCCACCGGGATTGACAGGGCTTCGAGCATGTGCAGCGTCTGCTTGCGGAGGTCGGAGGCCACATCAGTGGTGGTCAGGTCGAAGTATGACGCCCGGTCCAGCGTGGTGGGCACCGGGCTGCTGTCGGCGAAGTAGAAGAACTCGACCTCGGGGGCGCAGAACATTTCGAAGCCGACTGTCCGGGCGCGGTCCACGTTGCGTCGCAGCACCTGCCGGGGATCGCCCTCAAAGGAGGTGCCGTCGAGGTTGGTGATGTCGCAGAAGATGGTCCCCGATGGTTCCGCCGGGTCGGCCCACGGGAGGAGTTCGAAGGTGGACGGGTCGGGCCGGGCCAGTACGTCGCTTTCCTGGATTCGGCTGAAGCCGTCGATGGCCGAGCCATCGAATTGCAGTCCTTCATCCAGCACCGTTTCCAACTCAGCCGGTGAGATCGCCACCGACTTGTGGCGGCCCAAGACGTCGGTGAACCAGAGGCGGATCAGGCGCACCCCGCGTTCCTCAATGGTTCGCAGGACGTAGTCCTGCTGGTCCTGGCGTCGGCGTTCGCGGTCCGGCTTGATGTCTGGTGTTATGTCGCCGGTATCAGGGGTTTCCATGACTCCAGCATGGATGCGTCCGAGGTCCGATCACCAGTGCGGGGGCGCGTCGTTCACATGGTGTTCACAGTCAGAAAACAGTCATGAAACCGGTGCTCCCCTAGGTTGCTTGGTGTCCGGCGAAGCGTCGGGCCACCAGGGGTCGCTCCGCGGACCCACCGACCCGACCCATCGATCAGACCAAAGGATCAGGAGACCACCATGGCCATCAGGGCTGAGTACATCTGGATCGACGGCACCGTGCCGCTTCCCTACGTACGGTCGAAGACAAAGATCATCGACGACGCGCAGAACCTCCCCATTTGGGGCTTCGATGGCTCGAGCACTAACCAGGCCCCTGGCGATAACTCAGACTGCGTGCTGCGTCCCGTGTTTTCATGCCCGGATCCGATCCGCGGGGGCGATGACGTCCTCGTGCTGTGTGACGTGTGCCTTCCCGACGGGAATATGACGCCGCATCCCACCAACACACGGGCCGCCTGTGTCGAGGTGTATGAGACCTATGCCGACCAGAAGCCGATCTTCGGCATCGAGCAGGAGTACACCTTCTTCCAAGAGGGCCGTCCGCTGGGATGGCCGGTCGAGGGTTATCCGGCTCCCCAGGGTCCTTACTACTGCGGCGTGGGCTCTATCGAGATCGCCGGTCGCGATATCGTCGAAGCCCACACCAAGGCTTGTATGGATGCCGGCCTGGCTATCTCGGGTACCAACGCCGAGGTGATGCTCGGCCAGTGGGAGTTCCAGATCGGGCCGGTGGACACTGTGGCCGTGGCCGATCAGGTATGGATGGCCCGCTATCTCCTGTACCGGGTGGCCGAGGATTTCGGCGTGGACGCCTCGGTGGCTGCCAAGCCCATAAAGGGTGACTGGAACGGTGCCGGCGCACACACCAATTTCTCGACGAATGCCATGCGTGAGGGCTACGACGCCATCATCAGGGCATGCGAGGCTCTTGGCGCCGAGGGCAAGCCAGCCGAGCACATCGCCGGCTACGGGCTCGGGTCCGAGGAGCGCCTCACCGGAGCACACGAGACCCAGCGTTTTGACCAGTTCAGTTACGGCGTGTCGGACCGTGGTGCCTCGATCCGAATTCCGTGGCAGGTCCACCTTGACCAGAAGGGCTATATCGAGGACCGTCGTCCCAACGCCAACATGGATCCCTACGTGGTAACCCGTTTGATCACCAACACGTGTTGCGAGGCACTCGCTGGTTGATTGGTTGCCTTTCCGTTTGGAGCCCCGGGCCAAGGCCCGGGGCTCCATCGGTTTTCAGAGACCGTTTTCGCTGGACTTTTCTGGGTATAGGCCATCCCGAACTCGGCGAGCTTCTTCGCCAAGGGGTGCCCTTGCTGGTGAGCGGACCGAAGACCTGATGGCCGAGCTGGTTGTGACGGTTACTGACAGCATCGAGAAAGTCGTGGCCGACGAGAAGTTGGACGGTGAGCGGCCCGACGAAATCTTGACTGGTGCCGGCGAGCAGACCATCGCTCGGGTCAACGGTAAGCATCCCGCCCGTCGCGGCGGCCCGATTGGCCGACACCGGGGAATGCATCGGTTGACGTCCTGACCGCCTGTGACCCCTCGGTACGCTGGCCTTATGACCCGGGTCCGCCTCGCGCTAGTGCAGGTCGACACGGTGGTCGGCGATCTTGATGGCAACGTGGATCGAGTCCTAGCCACCCTGGACGGGGTGGCCGGCTGTGACTTGGCGCTCTATCCGGAGATGACGATCACCGGGTACCCCCTCGAAGATCTCGTCCACAAGCCCGGCTTCGTGGCCCGCAGCCGTGAGGCGGTTGAGCGGGTGGCAACGGCTAGTGGCTCGTGTGCTTTGGTAGTTGGTTTCGCCGATGGAGAGACAGACGCAGGAGCGGGGGAACCCTACGCTCCGGCCTACAACGCGGTGGCGATCTGCCATGGCGGCCGGATCGTGGGGACATACCACAAGGAGTGCCTCCCGACCTACGACGTGTTCGACGAGGCGCGGGACTTCGCCCCGGGCGTCGGGCCGCTGGCCCTTTACCGGATCGGCGGCGTCCGGGTAGGCCTGGCCATCTGTGAGGACCTCTGGGTGGTCGGTGGACCTGTTGAACGTCTGCTGGCCGGTGGGGCGGACCTGATCGCCACGGTGAACGGGTCGCCGTACCACCTCGGCAAGCAGGAGGCTCGCGAGTCGGTGGTGGCCGCCACGGCTGCTTCGTCAGGTCGACCGGTTGCCTATCTGAACCTGGTGGGGGGACAGGACCAACTGGTATTCGACGGTGGGTCGATGGTGGCCGATCCGTCGGGTCGCATCGTGGCCCGAGCCCCCCGGTTTGATGAGGCCGTGTTGATCGTCGACGTTGATGTCGAGATGGACGGGCCGGGTGACGGGTCGAGTAGTGGTGACGCCTTACCGGTCGTTGAGATCTCGGATCGAGTCGAGCGCCACGACCACCTAGTGGCACCTCCTGTGCCGCCGTTAGACGAGGAGGCAGAGCTCTACGGCGCCTTGGTGGCGGCCACGAGGGGGTACGTCCTCAAGAGTGGTTTCACAGACGTGTGTCTCGGCTTGTCGGGTGGTATCGACTCGGCGCTGGTAGCCACCATTGCCGTAGATGCCCTTGGGCACGATCACGTCCACGCCGTTCTGATGCCATCGCGCCACTCCAGCGACCACTCGGTTGAGGACGCCCGGGCCCTGGTCGATGCTCAGGGCATCGACGCCCACCTCCTTTCCATCGAGGAGGCTCACGTGGCCCTGACTAATGTGCTCAACGAAGGCATCGATGGTGGGCCGGCCGGGGTTACCGACGAGAACCTGCAGTCCAGGATCCGGGGTCTCTTACTGATGGGCCTGTCCAACGCACACGGCTGGATGGTGCTGACCACTGGCAACAAGAGCGAGTCCGCTGTCGGCTATTCGACCCTCTACGGCGACACCGCCGGGGCCTACGCCGTGATCAAGGACCTCTACAAGACCCGGGTGTACGACCTCTGTCGCTGGCGAAATGCCTGTGGTCCCGGGCTAGACGGCCAGCCGGTCATCCCTGAACACATCCTCACCAAGCCCCCGTCGGCCGAACTGCGACCCGACCAGACCGACGACCAGAGCCTGCCTCCCTATGAGGTTCTGGACCCCTTGCTGGAGGCTTACGTGGAGGGAAACCGAACGCGGGCTGAGTTGGTGGACGAGGGCCACGACCAAGATCTGGTGGACCATGTGGCCCGTCTTGTGGACGTCGCCGAGTTCAAGCGCCGCCAGACCCCGCCCGGGCCGAAAGTGACCACTCGTGGCTTCGGTCGCGATCGTCGTATGCCGATCGTCAACCACTTCCGGGGATGACTGTCGTGACCGATTATTCCGCTCCTTCTCAGGCCCCCATGTCAGCTGGGCCGGTCCCGCTCACCACCGAGGGTGGGGCCCACGGGTTCACCCAGCTGGCCGAATTCTGTGAGGCGCTAGCCAGGCGGCCGGTCGATTGACGGGACCGACTCGTCTTCGGCCGGGACGATTTCGTCGTTGTAGGCGCGTCTGACCGAGCAAGCCGAGTGTAGGCAGGATCAGATTCCCGAGTCGGAGTTGCTCGAGGGGACACGTGAGGAGGCATTGGATCCGACCCGACTGGATGCCTTGCTGGCCATGCTCGACGTTGCTCCGCCGGGCTGGGTTGTAGCTGTCGCCCTGGTCTCGACGGGTTGATTTCTCATCAAGTGGGCCTTGCTCGGCGTCTTTCGCCGGTTGGTGATGCTCCGGCCGGTCGGGTGGTGCACCTGATGCTGGTCGATCTGGAGGACCGACCACAGCCACGGTGAGCACTTTTCGGCGGGTTGTGGGTCTTGTCGACCGGGGGTCCGTGACACCGGGGAATCGCATCGTCATGATTCGTGACGGCGGTCACCTTTTCGCGTGGTGCTCCGAAGGGTCGTGGATATGGTGACCGTCGATCGGATGGGTTCTTCCGAGTGAGTTGATAGGCGAACGATTCGGTGAACGGCGGTACCGGAGACGGCCCGTGCGTTCCCCCGGCTGAAGGAGACGAGGGTGGCCAAGGAGCGGGTCGAACGGGACGAGGAGGACCTCGTCCGGCTTTATCTCACCGACATAGGTCAGTATCCGCTACTGACTAAGGAGGGCGAGGTCCGACTCGCCCAGCAGATAGAGGCCGGTACTGAGGCTCGGGCCGAACTGGCCGCTAAGGGTGACGACCTCACGCCTGCCCGCAAGCGGGAACTCAAGCGCAACCTTAAGCGGGGCGAAGAGGCCGAGCGCACGTTTGTTCAGTCCAACCTTCGGTTAGTCGTTTCTATCGCTAAGAAGTACCAGGCCTCTGGGCTGCCGTTGTTGGACCTCATCCAGGAGGGGAACCTCGGTCTGATGCACGCTGTCGAGAAGTTCGACTGGCGAAAGGGCTTCAAGTTCTCCACCTATGCCACATGGTGGATTCGTCAGGCCATCACTCGCGGTATCGCCAACACAGGTCGCACCATTCGTCTCCCCGTGCACGCCGGCGACACCTTGGCTCGTCTTCAGAAGGCCCGGTCCCGCCTGGAACTGAAGTACGGACGGCAGGCCACGCTGGCCGAACTTTCGGCCGAAGTCGAGATGGACGAGGACAAAGTCACCGAAGCTCTTCGTTTCGCCGCCGAGCCACTATCTCTGAGTGAACCACTGCGCGAGGACGGTGACGCCGAGTTGGGCGACGTGGTCCAGGACAGGGCGGCCGAGTCGCCGTTCGAAGTGGCTGCTACCGCTCTGCTGCCCGAAGAGATCAGTCGCCTCCTGGCGCCGTTGGACACCAGGGAACGGGAGATTCTGAAGTTGCGCTTCGGCCTTGATCGCGGTGAGCCCCGCACCCTCGAAGAGGTCGGGGAGCATTTCAATCTGACCAGAGAGAGGATCCGTCAGATCGAGGCCAGGGCGATGTCCAAGTTGCGGCATCCGAGCAGCGATACCGGCGCCCGAGACCTGCTAGCTGTTTGAGCGAACCGCCGTCGAGCCATTCCGACGCCGGCCCCGTCCCGCTCGTCGGGCCAGGGCAGAGGTGGCGGAGGTGGACGGGAATCGAACCCGCCGGACGGGGATCGCCCGTCCCACCCGCTTTGAAGGCGGGGGAGCCCACCAGGTACTCAAACACCTCCACCGTTGACGGTACGGGTTCCGGCAGGTTCCGGCACCCCCCACAGCGAAGTCGTTCTTAACTGACGCCACCCTGTGCACGGTGAGCAGCGTGGCCGTAGCATGGCCATCATGAAGAAGTTTCTGATGCTGGCTGCCCTTGGCACCCTCATCGCCGTAGCCGTTAAGAAGGTCCGGTCGATCTAGGACGCCCGTTCGCGGCTGGCTCGGAGGCTGGGCGATAGGACGGTTTAGTCGGAGGATCGACGGCCTAGCCGTCGCACCGCGGTGACGAAGGCCATCACGACCAGCACGCTGAGCGTGCTAGCCACGATCCAGTTCCGGTTGATTGGGACCCGGTCACCCAGCGGTACCGGATTCTGGAACTCTCGGATTAGCCACCCCTGCACCTCGGCGGTGCGGCGGAGTTCCCGGTCGGGGTTCACGGCCACCGGGTGGCCAACCGCATTAAGCATTGGTAGGTCGGTGGCTGAGTCGGAGTAGGCCCACGATCCGTCCAGGTCAATGTCCCGGTTAGTGGCCAGCCGTTCGATGGCCTCGGCCTTGCCTGGTCCTTGGGCGTAGAACTCGACCTCTCCGGTGTAGCGCCCGTCGGCGTCGGTCTCTGGGGTGGTGGCAATGAACTCATCCACGCCGAGGTGTTCGGCCAGAGGCGCCACGATTTCCACCGGTGAGGCCGAGACCAGGACCAGAAGGCGACCCTCGGCACGGTGGTGGGCAAACAGGTCGAGGGCTTCGTCATAGACGATGGGTTCGATCACCTCGGCGAGGTGGGTACGAGCAAACCGTTGCAGGCCGTCTTGTTCCCAGCCGGCGGCCAGGCGGAGGGCCGTTTGGCGGGCCCGGTTCATGGAGTTCTCGTCGGCACCGAAGAATCGAAACAGGAGCTGCCCCCAGGCGGCCCGAAGGGCCATTGGGGCACTGAGGTATCCGGCCCGGTGGAGCGCCGGGCCATACGCGGCCATCGAAGCTCGAGCGATGACCGTCTTGTCGAGGTCGAAGAAGGCGGCCTCCACGGTTCAGATCCTATGACCCGGTCCGGGCTGGAAGGTCGCGGTGGCTTCGAAAATGGTTTTTGTTCAGCACGCGAAGAGTGAAGACGTCCGGGTAGCGGTAGTCGGTGGCTCAGGACGTCGCGTGGAGGACGGTGTAATCGGTTCGGTGGGCTAGACCCACTGAACATCGACGTGGTTCGAATGGCCTCGGCGGGGTGTTTCTGGAATGACGGGTTCGATGCCCAGCTGAGGGGTATCGCCAGGTTGGTGGTCTAGCGTCGGAGTCGAACCGGGCCGGACCGGATCGACCAGATGGAGGGAACGCGACCAGGTGCAGTTCAACCTCCACCGCCGTGAGCTGCTTCCGACCGACGGTGCTGTCGGACTAGCGAGTGGGGCCGGCGTGGTGTTGACCGTGCTCAGCGATCTGGACATGGCCGGTGCCCCGGCCCTCCGCCAGGCGGTAGTGGCCGAGGTGACCAGCGGGACCCGACTATTGGTCTTGGACCTGACGGCTATCGACTTTTTGGATTCGGCTGGTCTGGGCGCCGTGGTCGGGGGACTCCGGCGTCTTCGGGCCCATGATGGTGATCTGATGGTGGTGTGTCCTGAGCCGAGGATCCGGCGGGTGTTCGAGTCGTGTGACCTGGATCGGGTGTTCGTTCTGCACCCCGATGTGGGATCGGCGATTGCTGCCGTGATCGCTGCAGGAGAGCGGGCTTCGGTATGACGCCGGAAACCATCCCGGCTATCGAACTGGCCATCCCGCCGTATCCCGAGTACCTGCAACTAGTCCGTGCACTGGTGGGTGCGGCAGCTAATAACAGTGGGGACCGGTCACCTTTGGAGCCCGGACGGGTGGCCGATCTCCGTCTCGTCGTGTCCGAGGCCGCCACCAACGCCGTCGAGGCCCAGGGTGCGGTCGGTGCACGCGACCGGATCGTTGTCCGCTGTCGGGTGGCCGACGACCACGTGCTGGTCGAGGTGATCGATCACGGTCCGGGGTTCGACCCCGACGCCGTACCGGACCTGCCCAATGTGGAGACCCCCGAGCGCCTCCGTCACGAATTCGGCCTGGGGGTGGCCCTCATGGAGCGCCTGGCCGATGAGGCCGACGTGGAGAGTGGCCCCGATGGCACGACGGTCCGCCTCGTCATCCGGTCGACCTGATCGGCTTGTTCGACTCGTGCCTAGGGGTGGTCGATGACATGGTTCGACCAGCATCCATACGAATGTCATGGAGTGACGGTTACCGTTCGGGCGACGAAATGACCGGTGGTGGTCAAGTAGGCCCCACCGCCGACGAGCCTCGAGGGAGTGTGGAAAGCGACGATGGCTGCTTCGCGACCCGCATCAGAACGGACTTGGCTGGGTAGCGACCGGCCTCTGGCGCGGACCATCGGGCGACCTGTCATGCGGTTCCTCGGGATCGAGGCGGCCGGCGGCATCTTGCTGATGGTTGCAACCGTGTTTGCCCTGGTGTGGGTCAACTCCCCTTGGTCGGGCGTCTATCACGACTTCTGGCACACCGAGTTTCACCTGGGCGTCGGCGACTTCCGGCTGGAACACCATGGACACTCTCTGACTCTGACAGAGCTGGTCAACGACGCCTTGATGGCTGTCTTCTTCTTTGTGGTAGGCCTCGAGATTAAGCGTGAGCTAGTTGACGGCCACCTCCGTGACCGACGGGCCGCCCTGCTCCCGGCGGCTGGGGCTCTGGGCGGGATGGTCGTTCCGGCGGTTATCTACCTGGTTTGCAACCAGTCCGGCGATGCCTCGGCCGGCTGGGGAATCCCCATGGCCACCGACATCGCGTTCGCCGTTGGGATCCTGTCCCTGCTGGGCAACCGGATATCAACGCCCCTCAAGGTCTTCCTGTTGTCGCTGGCCATCGTCGACGACATCGGAGCGATCATCGTGATCGCCATCTTCTATACCAGTGACCTGGCCACCGGCTGGCTGGCCTTGGCCCTGGCGACCACAGTGGCGGTGGTTTTTCTAACCCGGCTCAAGATCTGGTACACGCCGCTGTACATCCTGCTGGGTTCGGTGCTCTGGTACGCCATGTTCCGCTCCGGGGTACACGCCACCATCGCCGGTGTGATCATGGGTCTGCTGGCCCCGGCGGGGGCCCTCCTGACACCTGGCGACGTGGGCCCCATCGATGTGGAGTCGCTGGATGCCGAGGGCCTACGGGCAGCCAAGTTTCGGATGAACGAGTCGGTCTCGGTGGCCGCCCGTCTCGAGCGAAACCTCCATCCGATCACCGGGTTTGTGATCATCCCCATGTTTGCATTGGCCAATGCCGGGATCGAGATCAGCGGGGACTCGCTGCGCGATGCCCTCGGTTCCGGGGTGACCATCGGCGTGGTCCTCGGGCTGGTGGTCGGCAAGGTGGTAGGGGTCAGCCTGTTCACCATCGGGGCGGTCCGGCTCGGCATTTCAGCCTTCCCGTCGGGGGCCACCGTTCGACACATCGTCGGGGTGGCGGCAATCTCTGGCATTGGCTTCACCGTGTCCCTGTTCGTGACCGGCCTGGCTTTTGACGATCTCGTCCTACAGGACGAGGCAAAGGTGGGCATCCTCGCCGCTTCTGCGATTGCTGCCCTTGTGGGTGTGGTCATCCTGTTGGGGGCACGACCTCCAGAGGGGTCAGCTGAGGGGGAGTCCCTCCGTGGGTGAAGCCCTCGTCATCGTCGAGTCACCGGCCAAGGCCAAGACGATCGCCGGCTACCTCGGCGACGGTTTCGTGGTGGAGTCCTCCATCGGCCATGTGCGGGACCTGCCCATGCGTGCCTCGGACGTGCCGGCGGCCTACAAGGGTGAGCCCTGGGCCAAGACGGGTGTCGACGTCGACAACGACTTCAAGCCGCTGTACGTCGTCAACGCCGACAAGAAACAGCAGATGGCCAATCTCAAACGTTTGCTGAAGAAGGCCGACGTCCTGTATCTGGCCACCGATGAGGATCGTGAGGGGGAGGCCATCGCCTGGCACCTCTTGGAGGTCCTAAACCCCAAGGTGCCGGTCCACCGGATGGTGTTTCACGAGATCACCAAGGGAGCCATCGCCGAGGCGCTGGACAACACCCGCGAACTGGACCGTCGGCTCGTTGATGCCCAGGAGACTCGCCGTATTCTGGATCGCCTCTACGGCTACGAGCTATCGCCGGTGCTCTGGCGGATGATCGGAGCGGGACTCTCGGCGGGCCGGGTGCAGAGCGTGGCCACCCGGATGATCGTGGAGCGTGAGCGTGAGCGAATGGCCTTTCGGTCGGCCGACTACTGGGACCTCGACTGCACTCTGGCAACCCGTGGATCCGGAGCCGGCATCGAGTTCACGGCCCGACTACTGGAGATCGACGGGCGTCGGGTGGCCCTTGGACGCGACTTTGGCGACGACGGCCAGCAATCGCGCGACGACGTCCTGGTCTTGGAGGAAATGTCGGCTGGCGTTGTCCGGGACGACCTAGAGGGAGTATCGGCCACCGTCGAGTCCGTGGAGCCAAAGCCATACACGAGACGACCCTCAGCGCCGTTTACCACATCGACTTTCCAGCAGGAAGCGGGCCGGCGGTTGAAGTTCTCCGCTTCGCGAGCCATGCACGCCGCCCAAGGCCTGTACCAGAAGGGCTACATCACCTACATGCGGACCGACAGCACGACTTTGTCCGATACCGCCGTTCGGGCGGCCCGAGCTGAAGCCGTTGAGCGGTTTGGTCCCGACCACGTGACCGACGCCCCCCGTACATACGCAAACAAGGTTCGCAACGCGCAGGAAGCGCACGAAGCGATCCGCCCAGCGGGGGATCGCTTTCGTCATCCAGACACCGTGCGCGGTGAGCTCCCGAAGTCCGAGGCTGACGTCTACGAAATGGTGTGGCGACGGACTGTTGCCTCCCAGATGACTGACGTCCGTGGTGAAACGGTACGGCTCCAGATGGGGGCCGGCTTGGCTTCGTCGGTGGTGGGCGCGAGGGCCACGCTGACTGCCAGTGGAACCGTCATCCATCACCAGGGGTTCCGCCGGGCCTACGAGGAGATCCGTGGTGACAGCCGCGAGGAACAGGCCGATGCCGTCGAATCGGTACTGCCCGCGGTGACTGTCGGCGAGGTGGTGGACGTGGTGTCAGCTGTTGCCGAGGGCCACACCACCCAGCCGCCCGCCCGCTACACCGAGGCCTCGTTAGTCAAGGGCATGGAGGAACACGGTGTGGGTCGGCCGTCTACCTATGCCTCGATCATGGAGACCATCCAGCGGAAATATGTGTTCAAGAAGGGCACTGCGCTGGTGCCGACGTTGAGTGCCTTCGCGGTGACCAATCTGCTGGAGCGGCACTTCCCCAGGATGGTCGATTACGACTTCACGGCATCCATGGAGGAGGACCTCGATGACATCGCCAACGGTGAGGCCGAGAGCGTCCCGTGGCTGACTTCCTTCTACTTCGGGTCAGACGATGACATCGGGCTACACGCCAAGGTCACCACCCGATTGGGCGACATCGACCCCCGTGAGGTCAGCACTGTCGAACTAGGTGCTACGTCAGACGGCGAGCCGGTAGTGGCCCGCTTCGGCAAGTTCGGCCCGTACGTCCAAGTGGGTGACGAAACGGCCTCGATACCTGACGACGTACCACCTGATGAACTCACGGTTGCCAGGGCGCTCGAATTCCTACATGCCCCAGCCGATCGGGAGCTGGGCACAGACCCCGACTCTGGGCTAGTGGTGGTGGCCCGATCGGGACGGTTCGGCCCGTACGTATCGCTGGGTCGTCCACCGGAGCGTCCTACTCCGTCATCACCGGCCGGCCGGATCATGGCCCTGCCAGGTAACCGTAAGGAACTGCACGTGGCTCTGGGCTACCTGCGGCTGGCCGCCGGCCGGTTGGATTCGAAGTCAGTGAAGAAGGTCTTGAACGTGCCGGCGCGCGGGGTGAGTGCGGCGGCCATCAAGAAGGTGGTGGCTGCCGTCGAGGCGGGCCGTCCCGTGATGGACGTCTTGCGCGATGCAGGTTCGATGGACATCTCGTCGAAGGCCGTTGCCGGCGTCGAGGCCTTTCTAGCCTTCGGTGAACGGTTGGCCGAACTACGTGCAGAAGGACCGCGCGCCGTCATCCATGCCGCCATTGAGGGGTCGGGCTACGGCGACGAGATCCGGGCCGCAGAAGATGGTGGGGCCAGCCGCCTTGAGAACCTTGAGAAGCTGGTCGACGCGGTCGACGGTTTCGAAGACCTTGATTCGCTGCTCGACGAATTAGACCGCCAGACGGAGTTCGATGACCTTCCCAAGCCCAAGACGGCCTCGCTGTTCGACACCATGACGCTGGACCGCATCACCTTCGAGGAGGCCATGGAACTTCTCAGTCTCCCTCGCACGGTGGGTGCCGATCCGGCCGATGGAGCAGAGGTCACTGTCCACAATGGTCCATATGGCCCGTACCTCAAGAAGGGGTCCGATAGCAGGAACCTCGAGTCCGAGGAGCAGCTCCTCACCATCACGCTCGAGGAGTGCCTGGTCTTGCTGGCCCAACCCAAGCGGCGTGGTCGCAACACCCCGAAACCACCCCTACGCGAACTGGGTATCGACCCGGAGAGTGGGAAGACCATGGTGCTCAAGGACGGGAACTGGGGCCCGTACGTGACCGATGGCGAATACAACGCTTCATTGAAGCGGGGCGATGCCGTCGAGGAGCTCACAGACGAGCGGGCCGTCGAACTGTTGGCCGAGCGGCGTATGAAGGGCCCGGCAAAGAAGAAGCGTTGACCGGTGGTCCTTGGCTTCGCTCCCGGGCGGTTGGGCCACCTCCCGTAGAATGGACGAGTGATCGGAGTGACAGGACGGGACCCTGGTGATCCTCGCCCCGGAGACGAGTTCACCCCGTTCCTACCGCTGGAGGGACGTCCCCCGCTCCGGACCCGCCTGTTCGGCACCCCGGCCTTCTTTCGGTTGTGGCTGGCTCAGGTGGTGTCGGCCACCGGTGACTGGTTGGGGCTACTGGCCATCTCGATCTTGGCCATCAGGGTCGGTGCGGGGAACGAGGGCGCGGCGCTCAGCCTCGTGCTGGCCGCTCGGATCGTGCCCGGGTTCTTCTTCGGCCCGGTTGCCGGCGTGCTGGTCGACCGGTGGGACCGCAAGCGCACCATGGTCACCTGTGACGTGGGACGGGCGTTGGTCATGGTGGCCTTGCCCTTCGTGGACACCCTGATCGGGCTGTTTCTGGCGTCGTTGCTACTAGAGGCCTTCACCATGCTGTGGGGTCCGGCCAAGGAGGCCTCAGTACCTCATGTGGTCCCGGCCGATCAACTGGCCACCGCTAACTCCCTGTCGCTAGTAGCCGCCTACGGAACGTTCCCCGTCGGGGCCGGGCTCATGGCCCTATTCGGGCGCCTCTCCACGGCACTGTTCGATTCCTCATGGGCCGACAACGTGCGCCTTGACGACATGGGCTTGGCCTTCTATGCCAACGCTCTGTCGTTCCTAGTAACCGGCTGGCTAATTCTGACCCTCGACCTGCCTCGGCGCCCCAGAGCCGAGAGGGACGCAGCGAAGAGTCGCCGGGCCGCTCTGGCCAACCCGATTGCCGAACTGCGCGAGGGGTGGCGGTTTGTGTTCGTAAACCCGGTGGTACGCACTGTGAACATGGGCCTAGCCACTGGACTGATGGGCGGTGGCATGCTGGTGCCGTTGGGGGCGATCTACGCCGACCAGGTCCTGGGCGCCGGAAAGTCAGGGTTAGGAGTCCTCATTACTGCGCTGGGCCTAGGGGTGGCCACCGGGGTAGGCCTGGTGTCTTTGATGCAGCGTCGCATCGACAAGGCTCGTTCGTTCACAATGGCCCTCGTCGGCGCAGGGATCTTTCTGGTCCTGGCAGCGTCCATCAGCCAGGTGCACGCTTCGATTGCGATGGTGTTTGGCATCGGGATCTGTGCTGGGGCGGTCTACGTCCTCGGGTTCACCCTGCTGCACGAGAACGTGGATGATGAACTGCGGGGTCGGGTCTTTTCCACCTTCTACCTGTTGGTCCGGGGGTGCGTACTGTTGGCCCTGGTGGTTGGACCGCTCATAGAGGACCTGTTGGACCGTTTGTCGAGTGGACTTTGGGATCGCCACGTGGAGCTGTTAGGCGTAGGGGTGGCGGTGCCGGGGGTACGCCTGACTCTGTGGCTGGCGGCGCTCATCATCCTGGCCTCGGGTGCGGTGGCCGCCAGGTCGTTGAAGTCGGGGATTCGAAGTGGGAAGCAGGACCTATGACGGGCCGGTTCATCGCCGTGGAGGGCGCCGACGGTACTGGCAAGAGCACCCAGGCCCGGCTGCTGGCCGATCGTCTTGGGGCGCTATTTACCAGGGAGCCAGGGGGGACGCCGTTGGGTGAACGCATCCGGGATCTGGTGCTGGATCCCATGGGTGAGGGCCCGGTGGATCGCGCTGAGGCACTACTCATGGCGGCCGCTCGGGCCCAGCATGTTGACTTGGTGGTGGCTCCCGCACTGGCTGCGGGTCGGGATGTGGTGTCGGACCGTTTCGTGGCGTCGTCGATCGCCTACCAGGGTTTGGGTCGGGGACTCGGTGCTGGTCCTGTAGCTCAGGTGAACGAGTTCGCCACCGGTGGACTGGCCCCCGACCTGGTGGTCCTAATCGAGGTCGACACCCCGGTAGCCGGGGGCCGTCTGGGCGACGATCGGGGTGGGGAACTGGACCGGATCGAACAGGCCGGCGATGACCTGCAGGCCGTGGTTTCAGCGGCCTATCGGGATATGGCGGCCGCTGATCCCGACCGGTGGGTGGTGGTTGCTGGCGGCGGCACCATCGAGGAGGTGGCAGCCCGGGTGGCTGACGCCGTCGAGGCCCGGCTGACGCCCGGGCGGGACAGATGACCATGACAGCAGGCGCCTCCTTCGTGGATGATGTTCCCCGAATGGATGGCGTGCCTCAACTAGATGATGTAGCCCTCTGGGCGACGGTAGTCGGCCAGGGGCCGGCAGTAGCCCTGCTTAGGCAGGCCGCCGCCCAGCCGGTGCACGCCTACCTCCTAGTCGGCCCACCGGGGGCCGGTCGCACCGAGGCGGCTCGGGCCTTCGCCGGGACGCTCTTTGCTGGTAATGGTCTCGCTGGAGATGGATCCGCTGGGGTCGACTTCGAGAGGCAGCGCCACCGAGGACTAGCGGCGATCGGTCAGCATCCCGACCTGATTTTAGTGGAGCCCGAGGGCCGTTCCCTGCTGGTGGCCGATGCCGAACGGATCACCCTGGAGGGTTGGCGATCACCTATCGAGGCAGACCGCAAGGTCATCGTGGTCGAGCGGTTCGACACAGCCGAGCCAGCCGCGGCATCCAGCTTGCTCAAGACCATCGAGGAGCCACCCGCTTCGGCGGTGTTCGTCCTGCTGGCCGAGGAGGTACCTGACGAGCACGTCACTATTGCTTCTCGGTGTGTCCGCGTGGATCTACCTCCAGTGCCTGACCAGATGGTCGCCGACGCCCTGGTGGCTGAGGGGGTGCCGGCCGCTCGTGCTGACGAGCTGGCGACGGCCTCGGCGGGCAGCATCGTGCGAGCCAGGCTCCTGGCTGTTGACCCTGCTTTCCTGGGTCGACGCGACACGTGGCACTCGGTACCCGAACGCCTAGACGGGTCGGGTGCCGTGGTAGCCGTGCTTGTTGCCGAGTTGCGAGGCCTTATCGACGAGGCGCAGGGGCCGCTAGAGGACCGTCACCGCATCGAGTTGGAGGTCCTGACTGAGCACGAGGAGGCATTTGGTGCCCGTGGATCGGGTCGTCGTGAGATGGCTGATCGCCATAAGCGGGAGATCCGACGCCATCGGGACGACGAGCTCCGCTTCGGTCTGGCCACCCTGGCCCGGGCCTACTTGGCCCGGGCGGTACCGGACGGGCCGTCTCCGACAGAGGCATGCCTTATGGCCACCGAACGGATCACCGAGGCCACCGGCGACCTGCTGCGCAATCCGAACGAGACTCTCCTGCTGCAAGCCCTGTTCCTGGACCTGCCGACCGCCGAACCGGCCTAGTTGAACTTGCCCGCTGTGCTGCCGTATGAACTGCCTGCTGGACCGCATTTGCAGCCACGACCTGATCTCGTTTCGGACCTTGACCCTCATCTGTCGTGGGACCTGGACGAGGTACACCGGAGCGGCTGCGTTGAGCTGATATGACGGGCCCGTCTCCTATCGGTGGATCTCGCCATCTCCTAAACGATCGGGACTATCGCCGACAGTGCCGGGAGGTACTGGACGCGACCGGGGCACTCGTACTCGGGGGATTCTTCACCGCCGAGGCCGTGGCCCGGGTAGTGGCCGACTCGGCACCCCGGGAAGACGAGGCCTACTACACCTCCTCCACCCACAACGTGTACCTCACTCCATCGGATCCCGACCTGGCCGACGACCATCCGTTCAACCGGCAGGTGGTCTCGTCCAAAGGCTTGTTGGCCGACGACCAGATCCCCGTCGACTCACCCTTGCGGACCGTCTACGACGATCCTGATTTTCGCGACTTCCTATGCGCGGTGCTGGATATTGACGAAATTCATCCCTACGCCGATGAACTCTCATCGATCAACATTCACTTTGCCTCCGATGGGCGGGAGCTGGGCTGGCACTTCGACAACTCCTCGTTCGCTGTCACCATGATGCTCCAGGCCCCCGAGGCAGGAGGCACCTTCGAGTATGTGGCCGGGGCGCGCGACGCCGATGTCGGAGAGATGGCCTACGACACGGTGGAGGCCGTGCTCGACGGTCGACATCCCGTCGAGACGCTTGCCTTCTCACCCGGGGACCTTGTCCTGTTCCGTGGGCGAAACGCTATGCACCGGGTGACCCCCACGATCGGGGCGGAGACCCGCCTGCTGGTGGTGTTCGCTTTCAACGACCAGCCAGGTGTGGCCCTCTCGGACTCGGCACTGCAAACGTTCTATGGACGGACCGGCTGACCGGCTCGGAATCAGCGCTGGGCTACTCGGGAGTGACGTAGGCCGCGGTCAAGCCACCGTCGACGGAAAAGTCGGTCCCCGTGACGTATGACGACTCGTCCGACGCCAGGAACAGTGCAGCTGCCGCAATCTCGCTGGCTTCCCCGAACCGACCCATGGGCACGTGTACGAGCCGCCGTTGCTGCTTCTCCTCAGTGTCAAGAAACGACATCAGCAGCTCGGTCCGTAGCGGGCCCGGGCACAGGGCGTTGACCCGGATGTGCTCACGGGCGTGGATCACCGCCAACTCTCGGGTCATGGCCAGTACCCCGCCCTTTGAGGCCGTATAGGCCAACTGCGGCGTGGCCGCACCCACCAGGGCCACGAAGCTGGCCGTGTTGATGACCGACCCACCGCCGGCGCGCCGCAGTGCCGGGATGCCGTGGCGACACCCGAACCACACGCCCTTCAGGTTCACGTCCATGGTCAGGTCCCAGACCGCCTCCTCGGTGGACTGGGCATCACCGTCGTCGGCCAGCATGATCCCGGCGTTGTTGAACAGCACATCAAGACGGCCGAAGGCCTCTTCGGCAGAGCTGATCGCGGCGGCTACCGAGGCCTCTACGGCCACGTCGGCGGTCAACCCGACGGCTATGCCGCCGGCTTCGGTGATCTCGGCCACTACCTCAGCTGTACCGTCGCCGTCCCGGTCGACCACCGCCACCGACGCGCCCTCGTCGGCGAACAGCAGAGCTGTTTCGCGGCCGATGCCGGCCGCCGCTCCGGTGATGAAGGTTGCCTTGCCGGCCAGTCGTTTCGTCGTGGTATCCATGGGGCGAGCATCGCACACCCGTGTCCGGCTCTGGCAGGCTGGGCAGATGGTGTCAATCGACGGACCCGGGAAGGGTGGCTGCCGGACGGTGCAGGGAGCCTGGCATCACGACCGCCCCGACAACTGTGCTTGGGACATCACTGTCGAGGGGCGCCTAGTAGTCAACCGGTTGACCAATCCGGCTGCCGGCCGGGACATCGACTCGGCGGGGTTCGACGGCATCCTCGTCCAGGTGGAACAGGCGAAATGACCACGACGGTGACGGTGACT
>JASLKB010000140.1 GCA_030747775.1 Acidimicrobiales bacterium
CACCCGCTCGCCGTCGAGTTTCACGATGATGCGCAGCGTGCCGTGGGTGGCCGGGTGCTGCGGACCGATGTTCAGGGTCATGCCCTCGGTCTCGATCTCGACGTTGACCCGGGCGTCGCTCGCCTGGCCGGCGATATAGGCCATCTGGCGGGGGTCGCTCACCGCGGTCACGACGCGTCCTCCCCGTCCTCGGCAGCGTCATCCTCATCGCCGCCGGGCATGAGCTCGACGTCGACGATGCCCGGCCAGGGCTTCACCCGGCGAGCCAACAGTGGGTAGTCCTTGCGCAGCGGGTTCCCCTCGAAGTGCGACGGCAGGTAGATGTGCACCTGATTGGGATGGCCCCGAAACGATATGCCGAACATCTCCCAGGCCTCGCGCTCATGCCAGTTGGCTCCGGGGTACACCCCGGTCCACGAGTCGGCCTCCGGTGCGTCACCTATCAGGTCGGCCTTGACCGTGATACCCACGTGGCCAACCGGATCGTGAACCCGGGCCAATAGTTGGAAACGGGTCGCTCCCCCAGCCACACCTGTCTCGAGTGTTGCGGTCCCGACGGCGGCTCCGTCAGCCGCTGCATCCGAACCAGCGGATGCTCCTGAGGACAGGTCCACCTGGGCGTCCATGTCCCGTCCGTAGGGCGACGGCATCCAGTCCACAGCCGAAAGGAAACTGAAGTACCTCATGGCGCAGCGGTCCCGCAGCACCCGGCCTGCCTCGACCCATGAGTCTGCAGTGACCCGAACCCAGACGTCCACGCCCGGTTCGACATGGCTCTCGACCAGACCGCCGCCCAGGGCCTCGGCCAACTCAGCTACCAGCGCGTCGCGCTGCTCGTCAGCCGGGACCTCCACGGCCTCGTCGACCTCGCCTTCAGGTGCCGACTCTGTATCAGGTGACGACAATCGGATCACCTGTCCATCGTTCGGTCATGTTCTCAGTGGCGATGCGCTCTTGGAGTAACACGATGCCCTCCAGCAGGGCCTCAGGCCGGGGGGGGCAGCCGGGCACATAGACATCCACTGGGATGATCTGGTCGACGCCCTTGGTCACCGAGTAGCTGTCCCAGTAGGGGCCACCACAGTTGGCGCAAGACCCCATGGAGATCACGTACTTGGGCTCGGGCATCTGCTCGTAGAGCCGTCGGACCGCCGGGGCCATCTTGTCGGTCACTGTGCCAGACACAACCACGAGGTCAGCTTGGCGAGGGCTGGCCGGGAAAGGGATGACACCGAGTCGCATCACGTCATAGCGGGGTGAGGCGAAAGCCGCCCCCATCTCGATAGCACAGCACGCTAGGCCCCACTGGTACACCCAGAGGGAGTACTTGCGGCTGACGTTGAGCAACTTGGTGAGCGGCTTCGGCAGCTTGCCGCTCTCGACGAGTCCCATGATCGTTCCTCCTACCGACGCCTGTTCAGATCCATCGGAGCAGGCGCTTGCGCCAGGCATAGAACAGCCCGAGGGCCAGAATGAAGATGAAGATGGCCATCTCAACGAGGCCGAATACGCCGTAGACCTCGAGGCGGGTGGCCCACGGAAAGATGAACACAGCCTCCACGTCAAACAGCACGAACATCAGGGCGAACACGTAATACCGGATGTTGGACTGGCTCCACATGTCGCCCTGTGGGTCGACACCGGACTCGTAGTTCATGACCTTCTGCGGCGTGTTTCGCGATGGCCTCAGGAGGCTGCCCAGCCCAAGGAACGCCGACACCAGCAGCACGGCGAGGCCGCCGAAGACGACCAGCACGAGCCAGCTACGAAGGAAGTCGGACACGAAGAGAGAACCTAACGAATCGAGCGGATAGGCAACGACAGGCGCGACCACGGGCCCGACGACCCGGGCAGGCTACCGGATGTGAACAGTTTCACGAAGACCTGACGAAGGTGGGGGTAGGCCACGATCAGCCACCGACCAGCACGGGAACGGCATCGCGGGCTAGGTCCATCAGGGGCCCCGGCACGATGCCGACGGCCAGTACGCCGAGGCACGACACACCGATGACCACGCGAGCGCCCAGCGGCACGGCGACTGCACCAGCCGAGTCCTCAGCACCGTCTTCCAGATACATGGCGACAAGGATGCGCAGGTAGACGAAGGCGGCGATGGCCGCGGCCAGCATGGCCACCCCAGCCACCCAGTAGCCATGTCCCTCCACGGCGGCGGCCAGTACGCCCAACTTGGCCACGAACCCACCGGTGAATGGCACACCGGCCTGCCCCAGCAACAACACAGTGAACGCTCCGGCCAGCACCGGTCGGCGATGGGCTAAGCCCCGGTAGTCCTCTAAGGAGTGGGCCGAGTCACCCGGTCCACCCATGACGGTGAGCACGGCGAAACTACCGGTGGCCAGCAGGGTGTAGATGACGAGGTAGGCGTAGACAGCGGCGGTGCCCCGGGCGTCGGCAGCCTGGACTCCCAACAGCAGGAAACCGGCATGGGCGATTGATGAGTAGGCCAGCATGCGACGGACGTCGGTCTGCAGCACGGCCACCGAGGCACCCACCACGACACTCATCCCGGCCAGCACGGCCACGGCAGGCGACCAGTCCGAGGCATGAGTCCCAAGAGCAACCACGAGTACTCGCACCATGGCGGCGAACCCCGCCGCCTTCACGCCGGCGGCCATCCAGGCCACCACCGGACTGGGAGCCCCCTGGTAGACGTCGGGCGTCCAGGCATGAAACGGCACTGCGGCCACCTTGAAGGCCAGGCCCACCAGCAGCAGGGCAATGCCGGCCAGCAGCATTCCATCCTCCAGCAGGACCACGGTGGACAGATGGTCAGCGATGAGGGCCAGGCGGGTCGACCCGGTAGCCCCATACAGCAGGGCCATGCCGTAAAGCAGGAAAGCCGAGGCAAACGCCCCCAGCACGAAGTATTTGAGAGCCGCCTCCTGGGACTCGATGCGCCGCAGGTGCAGGGCGGCCAGCACGTATACGGCGATGGACAAGATCTCCAGTCCCAGGAACAGGACGATGAGGTCGTCGGCCGATGCCATGACCACGCCACCAGCGGCCGACAACATCAGGAGCACGTAGAGCTCGACTCCCGGTAGGTTCTCGCGGATCAGGTACGGACGGGCCAGCAGTGCGGTGGCCACCACGGCCACGGCGAGGACCGCCGTCACCAGCACCGTGGACCCGTCCACGGCGACCATGCCACCCATGAAGGATCGGGGACCGGAGTCGCGGACCTCGTTCCACATGGGTGCGGTGGCCGCCAGCACCGCCAGTCCAGTCACGACCGTCCAGACCTGAGGCAGGGCGTCTGGAAGGCGCCGAACCAGCGAGGCCACGGTCAGCAGCAGCATCCCACCGGCCGACAGGAACAGCACGGGCAGCAGGGCCCACCACAGGACTTCGGGGGTGACGATGTCGGTCATCAGTGGTCGCCCCCCACATCGTCTTGGTCAGCGGAGTCGTCCCCGTCGTGGTGGGCCTGATCGTCGCCGTCGCTGCTATCCGCGCCACCCTCGATGTCGACACCAAAGCGGGACGTGGGCTCGTGGAACCCTTCGACGTGCTCCTCGACGTGGGCCACCAGGGCATCCACTGTCGGCTCCATCCGTTCGATCACCGGCTTTGGATACACACCCATGAACACGATGAGGGCCAGCAACGGCGCCATCACCAGACCCTCACGTAGGCGAAGGTCGGGCATCTCGGCATTGTCCCCCTCGGCGGGCCCGTGGAACACACGCTGGTAGGCCCACAGCAGGTAGAGGGCGGCAAGGATCACGCCGGCGGCGGCCAGCACAGCCCACCAACGGTGGGCGTTGAACGCGCCGACCAGTACCAAGAACTCACCCACGAAGCCGTTCAGTCCCGGCAGGCCGATCGACGAAAACATCACCACGGTGAACACGGCGGCCATGACCGGCGCTGCCTTTTGGAGGCCACCCAGTTCGTCGATCTGGCGGGTGTGGCGCCGCTCGTAGATCATCCCGACCAACAGGAACAGGGCGCCGGTGGACACGCCGTGGTTCACCATCTGGAGCAGGCCTCCCTCGATGCCCTCGGTGTTCAGCGAGAAGGTGCCCAGCACGATGAAACCGAGGTGGGCCACCGACGAGTAGGCCACCAGGCGCTTCAGGTCTCGCTGCATGGTGGCCACCACGGCGCCGTAGACGATGCCGACCACGCCGAGCGTCAGGAAGACCGGGGCGAAGTGGTGGGAGGCCTCAGGGAACAGGTACAGCCCGAACCGCAGGAAGCCGTATGTGCCCAACTTCAGCAGGACGCCGGCGAGGATGACCGATCCTGCGGTGGGCGCCTCGGTGTGGGCGTCGGGCAACCAGGTGTGCAGCGGGAAGATCGGCACCTTGACGGCGAAGGCCAGGGCGAAAGCGGCGAAGATCCAACGGGCGGCGGTGGCATCGACGGCCTGGGCCTCGGCGATGGCCACCAGGTCGAAGGTGACCCGGCCACCTACCGCGTCGGCGTGCAGGAAGGCAAGGGCCAGGATCCCGACCAGCAGGAGTGCAGATCCGGCCATCGTGTACAGGAAGAACTTGGTCGCCGCGTACGCCCGATTGCCATGGCCCCACCGGCCGATGAGGAAGTACATCGGCACGAGCACGACCTCGAAGCACAGGAAGAAGACCATGAGGTCGAGGGCCAAGAACACGCCCATCACCCCGGCCTCCAGCAACAGCAGCCAGCCATAGTAGGCCCGGTCGTCGTGGCCCGGGTCCACGGCCAGCAGGGCGATCGGGAAGAGGACGCCGGTCAGGACGACCAGGAACAGCGAGATCCCGTCAACCCCGAGCGTCCACGAGATGCCCAGATCGGCCATCCAGGTCCCCGACGACACGAACTGCAGGTCCGCGCCGTGGTCGAGGTCGAAGCCGGACAGAAGCCAGACGGCCATGCCGCCGACCACCACCACAACCGACGGACCGAAGGGACCCGAAAAAACTAAACTAGATAGGGGTCGGATCCCACAAGCAAAAACTAACAAAAATCAAAAAACAAATGAGAAAAGCCGATTGAAAATCCTCT
>JASLKB010000141.1 GCA_030747775.1 Acidimicrobiales bacterium
CGACGGTCGGCGTCGAAAGTCGAGAGGCCAGCAGCCCGGGCCCAGAACCGGAGGTTCTCTCCCACCGTCAGGTCCTCGTACAGCCCGGTGGTATGGCCCAGTAGGGCCACCCGGCGTCGTACCGACCGACGTCCGGCGCCGTCGGTGAGGTCGTGGTCGAGTACCTGGACCGAGCCCGACTCGGGGCGTAGTAGACCGGCGCAGAGATGCAGCAGGGTCGTCTTGCCGGCCCCGTTGGGGCCCCGTAGGAGGACCGTCTCACCGGCGTGGATCGTCAGGTCCACCCCGGACAGGGCGGGAAAGCGGCCCAGCAGCGCGACCGCGGCACGCAACTCGACCACCGACACCCCGCCACGGTACCGGGCGGTCGTACCCTGACCCCATGCCCGACGCTCCACGTCGCCTTCTAGGTCCTCTGCAGGGCCACCTTTTGGGGCTAGCAGGAATCCTGATCCTGCTGACGTTGGTCACGGCCTGCGGAAGCGGGACCGACCTTGGGACCGCCGGCACACAGGATGAGGAGGCTGCCGATGACATGCAGGTCGGCGCCACCACCACGATGGTCGAGGTCCGAACCTCCCAAGCCGACGACGAGATTCCCGACTGGGTCGGTGAGGTGGTGAACCTCCATGACCTGGAGTCGGGTGCCTGCTTCAACAGTTACGCCTGGGTGAAGGACGACCGGCAGGTCGCCATCGACACCCGGGTTCCGTGCGGTGGACCTCACCAGCACGAGATCTACCTACGCACCACCCACCCAGCCCGACCCGGTGCCCTGTGGCCTGGCGACCAGGAGATGGAGGCCTACGCACGGGCCAAGTGCTACGCGGCGTTCGCCGACTTCGTCGGCATCATCTTCGAACTCTCAGAACTCGAGTTGGGCTACCTGACACCCTCGAGAACCGATTTCGAACACGACCGGGCCATGTTCCGCGGAATCCACTGCTTCATCCACCGATCCGACGGCGCCGATCTGGTGGGGACGGCGGCCGGCTCCCGGCTCTAGGCCCTAGCTGCCTCCCTCAGGTGTCATCGACCTGTCGACGGGACAGTACGAGAGCCAAACCAGTCCAAGACTGTGGGGCGGCGCCCAGGCCAGTGCCGGTATCGGGGTTCCAGTACTCGGCCATGCCCGAGGCCCACGCCCCGGCCACTGTGTTCCGGGTCAGAACCTCGGCAGCCACCGTGGAGTGGGGCGCCACAGCCTGCACCATCAAGTAGGCGAGTTGGGGCCACACCGGCCCCCTCCAGTAGGCGTCCGGTTCGAACACCGATTCGCCACGATGGACGCCGCTCGGTCCCGCAGGCCCACCATGGGCCTCCGGGTCCAGCAACTGGTCAATCACCCGGTCGACCCGTTGAACATCTTCCTCAACCAGCAGCGGCAACAAGGCGTCCAACGTCCGGAGCCGTTCCGAACCGCCAGCCCCTGGCCCCGCTGTTGGACCGATTGCCGGCCCAGCGTCAGCCCAGGTCCCCAGTCGATCATCCCACCGGTCCGCCAAAGCGTCGACCAACCCATCAGCAGCGGCAGCCAGCTCATCGTCGCAGGTCACCGACGCAAGCTCTCGAGCATTAAAGGCCACCAGCGCGTTGAACCCGGCGGGCGCCACCTCGAACACCGGGTTGGCCAGCGCCTCACCATCGGGCCCCGTCTCGATGGTCGACACCAGTCGGTTCTTGACCATCCTCCACCGCTCCACCTCAAAGCCGCCGGGGCAGTGGTCGTCCCAACGGGGCGAGTCATCGGCTCCGGTCTCCCATGGATGACAGACCCGTACGAGGCCCGACGGATCGCGGCGGCGACCCCGTAGCAGGAACCACAACCCGGCAGCGGCCCGCTCGACCACGTCGTCGTCGGGAGCGTGCCCAGCGCGGACAAGCTCAGCCACCGCATGGCCGTACATGGGCGGCTGGGTGATCGACGAACCATCCCGACGCCCCCAAAGGCCCTCGTGGAAGCCGGGCTGGCGGACATAGTGCATATGGGGGACGAACCCCGAGGACACCTGCGCGGTGAGTGCCACCGCAAGCTCCCGTCGGGACCGATCGACGTCGCCAAGGGCCAACCACACAAGGACGTGGAAGCACGAATCCCATAGCCACTGCCACGGGTAGACCGAGGAGTTGGGGGCTGCGTACCCTTCCGACACCCAGTGGTCGTCCATCATCGAATGCACAACGGCCGCCAATTCGTCGTCAGCCGGACCCGGGAGGACCATGGCTCGCTGCACCATCGTCTCCTTCCGGTTCGGACCTACCGACGGCGTGTCGGTGGTAGCTCGACTGTGGGCCGACGCCCTCGCCGCTCTGGGCTTTGATGTCGACTGGGTGGCCGGTGAAGTCGAACCCGGCTGGGACGACCCCCGACCGGTCCGGATCGTAAACGGGATCGGCATCGACGACCCGGGACCACCCGACGCCGGGATGCTGACCGAGGCACTGGCCGGCGCCGACCTCGTGGTGGTGGAGAACCTTTGCACCATCCCATTGAACCCGTCGGCCTCTTACGCGGTGGCCGACGTACTCCGGGGACGGCCGACCGTCCTCCATCACCACGACCCTCCATGGCAGCGGGACCGGTTTGCCCACATAACCGACCTGCCACCCGACGATCCAGCATGGCGCCACGTCACCATCAACGACCTGACCCGCCGACAGATGGCCGACCGGGGCCTTTATGCGGTGACCATTCGCAATGGCTTCAACCCCGACCCTCCAACTGGTGACCGTGACGTGACCCGACATCGGCTGGGTCTGGACCCCTCAGGAGAGGATCTGCTGGTGGTGCACCCCGTGCGGGCCATCGCCCGCAAGGCCGTTGACCGGGCCATCGCCCTGACAGAGTCGCTCGCCGGCCCTGACCACGGAGACCGTCCGGCGACCTACTGGCTTCCGGGGCCGGCCGAGGACGGCTTCGGCCCGGAGCTGACTCGCCTGTTGGCTACCGCACGGTGTCCGGTGGTCCGCCACCCGGCTACCTCGCTGGCGGACCTGTACGCGGCGGCCGACGTAGTGGCCTTCCCGTCGACCTGGGAGGGCTTCGGCAACCCACCGGTGGAGGCCGCTCTGGCACGTCGACCGGCGGCCGTCGGGCCCTATCCGGTGGCCGACGAACTCCGGGCGCTGGGCTTCCGGTGGTTCGACACCGACGCGCCCGGGCCGCTCCGGACGTGGCTTTCGACACCGGCCGAGGAACGAGTCGAGTTGCTGGACCACAACCAGCAGGTGGCGGCCACCGAGCTGTCAACAGATCGGATGGCTGCCGGACTGGAAGCGCTGTTGTCCAAGGCAGGCTGGTTGCCGTGAACGACCCGATCCTCGTGCGGCGAGCGCGCCTCGCCCGATTCGCCCGCCTGGGCCAGCGGCTGGGCTACCTCGCCTACGGAGTAGCCATCCTCGTATTTGCCGTGGGCATGGCCACTGGCTTCAACGACGTGGTGGCCAACACCCTGGTGGTACTGCTGGTGGTCGGCTCCTTCGTGCTGGCGCCGGCCATCGTGCTCCACTACGCCGTCCGGGCCGCCATCGATGAGGAACTGGGCGAGACGCGCGGCGACATAGACGGCTGAGGCTCCAGACCGGCATGGTCGGTGACTGGGAAGTTCCGTCCGTGTGGTCGCTGGACACTGTTATGTGCCTACCGTCACACCGTGATGAACCAAGGGCAGGCCGTGGTGACGGCACCGGATGCCGTCCAGGGTGACGCGGAGCCAACTAGACGTGTCACGTCGACCCGCCTGCCTGCTGCGGAGCGCCGCCGACAGATTCTCGACGTGGCCCTGGAAGCGTTCGCCCGATCGGGGTACCACGACACGTCGATGAATGCCATCGCCCGTGAGGCAGGAGTCACCAAACCGGTGCTGTACCAGCACTTTGCCTCTAAGCACGAACTGTTCGAGCTACTGCTGGCCGAGACCGGCGGCCATCTGTTGAAGGCCATCGAGGCAGCTGCGCTTGAGGAGACTCCTCGCCTCCGGGTAGAGGCCGGCTTTCGGGCCTTCTTCCACTTCTTCGAGGACCGGCCGTCGGCGTTCACCGTGCTCTACGGCTCCAGCCTGGCCAGCAACCCGGAGTTCCGTCGAGATGCCCGTGAAGTGCGTGACACGTTCGCCGAATATCTGACCAGCCAGATGGGCAACCGCGACCGCGAAGAGGCGCTCGCCCTGGCAGCCGGGATCAATGGCCTATCCGAGGGGATGATCCGTCACTGGATGCACGAGGGGCGGTCCCGGCCAGCCGATGAGATGGCTGCGCTGGCCGCCCGCCTGGCATGGGGCGGCGTCGAGTCGCTTCTCTGACCCGTTTCCAACGCCCGATGTCGGGCGGATGGGGACAGGTACTTAGTCCAGCGGAACGGGCGAGATGTCAATCGGCTCGGCAGGAAGGTCTCCGGCCACGATCGGAGCGAGGTGTTCTCGTAGAAGCGCCGGGAGTACCGGTTCGTCGGATGCCAGTAGGTCCTCCAGCGTCCACCAGCGAGCACCCGTGAACGCCGCAGCCTCCAACGCCTCAAGGTGTCGGGGCCGGTAGTCACCCCCATCGCACCACGCCACATGGATCCTCTCATGACTGTCGAAGAAGTAGCCGCCGAAAGTGAACTGGACATGCTGGGTCCAGATCACGGGACCCATCTCCGCGTCCTCGATGCCCGACTCCTCGTACAGCTCGCGGGCCGCGGCGACCGCACTGTCCTCGCCCCGGTCGATCCCGCCACCCGGGATCTCCCACCAGGCTGGCTTGAACGGGTCCAACGGATCTTCTGCGTTGATGAGAAAGATCCGGCCCTCTCGGTCCAGCAGGACGACCCGGGCCGCCGGCCTACGCAGGAACACGGCCCAGGAGCGCGGTCAGCGACAGTCGGCGCAGCGGCCGACCATGTCGAAGCGGT
>JASLKB010000142.1 GCA_030747775.1 Acidimicrobiales bacterium
GCTGGTGCCCGATTCGGACCGTCGGTGACCTCATGGCTGCGGGGTTTCATCCCCCCGTGGGTGGCATCCGTCATGAAGATGCAGACTAGGCCGCCACCGGGGCCTGCCACCTAGTGTCTGGCGGTGCGATCTCGCCTCTCACAGGACGGACGGGAACTCCTCGCCCTCGCCGTCCCGGCCCTTGGAGCCCTGCTCGCCGAACCGCTGTACGTTCTGGCCGACACTGCGGTGGTCGGTCGCTTGGGCACCGACCCGCTGGCCGGTCTAGGTGTGGCATCCGGAGCCCTCCTGTTCGGCTACGGACTCTGCGTCTTCCTGGCCTACGGCACCACCGCCGCCGTGGCCCGCCTGACCGGTGCCGGCGAGGTCCGTCGGGCGACTGACCAGGCCATTCAGGGCCTGTGGCTGGCCGGCGTCCTCGGTGTGGCATTGGCCGTGGTCGGCACCGTGACGGCCGACGCCATCGTGTCCGGACTGGGCGCCACCGGCGCCGTGGCCGACCAGGCCGCCATCTACCTCCGGATCAGCCTGCTGGGCGCACCCGCGATGCTGCTGATGCTGGCCGGGGTGGGCTACCTCCGGGGCCGCAAGGACACCGTCAGGCCGCTCCAAGTGGCCGTGGGCACCGCCGTCTTGAATCTGGGCCTTGAATTAGTGCTGATCCTCGGCATGGACCGTGGGATCGGCGCCTCGGCAGCGGCCACCGTGGTCGCCCAATGGACAGGCGCTGCCTGTTATCTGGGGTGGATTGGCCGTGACGTGGTCCGTCAACGCGCCTCGCTAACCCCCAATCTGGGCTCTATCGGACGGATGCTCGCCGTAAGTGCCCAACTCCTGGTGCGTAATCTCTCCCTGACCGGCACGTTCTTGGTGGGGACCTCGGTGGCTACCCGGATTGGACGCGTCGACGTGGCCGCCCACCAGGTGGCCTTCCAGGTATGGATGGCCACAGCACTGACCATGGATGCCGTAGCCATCGCTGCCCAGGCGATGGTCGGCGAGCGCCTCGGGGCGAGCGATGCCGTCAGGGCAGTGTCAATCGGAAGGCGGGTCATTGTCTGGTCGGTGGGCATAGGTCTAGCCCTGGCCGTGGTCCTAATGGTCACCCGTGATTGGGTAGCCACCGTCTTCTCCGACGATCCCGCGGTCGTGACCCTGGCCGGCTTCCTCCTCGTGCACGTGGCCCTCATGGCGCCGCTGGGCGGTGTGGCCTTCGCCCTGGACGGCGTTCTGATCGGAGCCGGCGACCAACGGTTCATGGCCCGAGCCATGGCCGGTGCGGCAGTGGTATCAGTGGCTGCAATGGTGGCCGGCCGCCTAGCCGGTCAGGGAATCGGCTGGCTCTGGGCCGCCATCTGGCTCTTCATGGGGATCCGGTCGCTCCTGTTGGGTCTCCGGTTTGCCAGTGACCGCTGGCAGGTAGTGGGCTCCGAACGCTAGGGGTCGAAAACTACGCCCCAGCCCGGCGGGCCAAAATCTCGTTGACGGCCCTACCGTCGGCCTGCCCACTAGTGGCCTTCATGACCTTTCCCACGAAGAAGCCAGACTTCTTCTTCCGTTCCTTGTCGTCCCCGGACGTGAAGGCGGCCCAGTCCTCAGGATGTGCGGCGATCAGGTCGTCCACCACAGACTCCAACGCCGCGTCATCCATGGCCTCAAACCCCAGGTCGGCAGCCACCGCAGCCGGGTCGCCGCCGCCAGCCACAAGGGTGGCTAGCACCGTCTTAGCCTGAGTGGCCGTCAGATCGCCCCCAACCTCCATGGCCACCAACGCAGCGAACGAAGCGGCGGTCAACGCCCCGGCCCCATCGGCCAGGTTGTTCTCCACGTGGACCAGCACCCGGGTCGGATCGGCCCCAGCCCCGATGGCGTCCACAGCCAAGTCATCCATACCCCGTTCGACGGTCAACGACGCGGTCGCTGTATCCACCCCGGCCGCCTCAGCCAGGCGGTGCCGACGCTCACGGGGCAATACCGGCAGAGCGGCCCGGACCGACTCGATCCATTCCTCGGACGGGTCCACGGGCACCAGGTCGGGCTCCGGGAAGTAGCGGTAGTCGTACGCCTCCTCCTTGGAGCGGAGCTTGTGAGTCCGACCCTCGTCCTCGTTCCAGTGACGAGTCTGCTGCTCGACACGCTCACCAGCAGTGATCAGGTCGACCTGGCGGCGAGACTCGTAGACGATGGCCCGCCCCAGCGAACGCAGCGAATTGATGTTCTTGATCTCACACCGGGTACCCAGCTCGGCATCACCCACAGGACGGACAGACACATTGCAGTCCACCCGCATCGAGCCTTCCTCCATCTTCCCATCCGATGCACCAATGGCCACCAGGATGGAGCGCAATTCACTGACATAGGCCCGGGCGTCCTCGGCGCACCGAAGATCGGGGGCGCCCACGATCTCGATGAGCGGAACACCGGCACGGTTGTAGTCAACCAGGGAGTGGCCGGCCTCGTGGATGCGACCCCCGCCGCCCACATGCGTACTCTTGCCGGTGTCCTCCTCTAGGTGAGCCCGTTCGATGCCCACCCGGCGACCATCGGCCAGCTCCATCCAGCCCTCCTCATTGATCGGCAGGTCGTACTGCGAGATCTGGAAGTCCTTAGGCATGTCCGGGTAGAAGTAGTTCTTCCGGGCGAACACCGACCGCTGGACCCGACAGTGGAGGGACAAGCCAACCCGGATAGCCAGCTCCACGGCCTGCTCGTTGAGCACGGGCAGCGATCCGGGCAGACCGAGAGACACCGGGTCCACGTTGGTGTTGGGCTCGCCGCCGAAGCGGTTGGGGGCGTCGCTGAACAACTTGGTGGCCGTAGCGAGCTCCGCGTGAACCTCCAAGCCGATGACGGTCTCCCAGCCGGGAACAATCTCGGTAGTCGCATCGTCACTCATGTCGAACCCCCGTGGGTGAGCCGACCATCGTTCCCCCGACCGCCGGGTGTCCGTCAGGGGCAGCCGCTTCAAGCACCTTGGCAGCGCGAAACATCGTGGGCTCTCCGAAGGCCGGGGCCAGGACCTGAACACCGATCGGCATCCCGTCTTCTCCCACCCCGAAGGGCACCGACATGGACGGATGCCCAGCCAGGTTGGACGGGATGGTGCACACATCGTTGAGATACATGGTCATGGGATCGGCTGTCTTCTCGCCAATTGGGAAGGCCGTAGTGGGCGCCGTTGGACTAAGTAACAGGTCGAACTCCTCGTAGGCCCGGGCGAAGTCCTCCAGAATCAGCGTGCGGACCTTCTGCGACTTGCCGTAGTAGGCGTCGTAGTAGCCCGCCGACAAGGCATAGGTGCCGAGCATGATGCGTCGCTTGACCTCGTCGCCGAAGCCAGCCGTCCTCGTAGCGGTGTTCATGTCCCCAGCGTTGAGCGCGTCTACCCGCAAACCGAAGCGGACGCCGTCGTAACGGGCCAGGTTTGACGAGGCCTCTGCGGGCGCCACTACGTAGTAGGCCGACAGGCCGTACACCGTGGAGGGCACCGAAGTTGAGGCCACCGTCGCCCCGGCCGCCTCCAGAGCGGCGACCGCCTCGTGCAAGCGGGCCTGCACATCGTCCGCTATACCCTCGAGACCGTCGCCGGACAGCTCCTCGATGATCCCAACTCGGAGACCCTCCACACCATGGTCCAACACCGAAGATAGGTCGGGTGCCGGTTCGGGGATCGAGGTGGAGTCGCGGCGGTCGTGGCCGCCGATGACTTCCAGCATGAGTGCCGAATCAGCCACCGTCCGGGAGAAGGGACCGATCTGGTCGAGGCTGGAGGCGAAGGCCACTAGGCCGTAGCGCGAAACCGCCCCGTAGGTCGGCTTTACGCCAACAACGCCACAGAGGGCGGCTGGCTGGCGAATCGAACCCCCGGTATCGCTGCCTAGGGCCAACGGCGTGAACCCAGCTGCCACTGCGGCAGCCGACCCGCCCGAAGACCCGCCGGGCACCTTTGTAGGGTCCAATGGGTTGCGAGTAACGCCGAACGCCGAGTTCTCGGTGGAACTGCCCATAGCGAACTCGTCGAGATTGGTCTTACCGACCACCACCGCGCCCGCCGCAACCAAACGCTCTACGACGGTTGCGTCGTAGGGCGGCCGCCACCCCTCGAGGATGCGAGACGAGCAGGTGGTGGGGACCCCCCGGGTGCACATGTTGTCCTTCAGGGCAACCGGCACACCGGCCAGCGGCCCCGGATCCTCGCCAGCCGCCACCCGGATGTCGACGGCATCGGCCGCGGCGCGGGCCTCATTGACCAGAACTAGATTAAAGGCGTTGATCTCCCCCTCGCGAGCGTCAATAGCCACCAGATGCTCCTCGAGGACCGTGCGGGCAGAGCGGGCACCCGACCGGATCTCGGAGGCCAGTACCCGTGCCGTGGCCCCCTCGGGGATGCTCACGGTGACTCCCCCAGCACCGGTGGGACTCGGAACTGCTCGTCCTCTACGGACGGGGCACAGGCCAGCACCTCGGCCCGGTCGCTAGTCTCACCCACCACGTCGGGTCGAAGCACGTTCCGCATTGGAAGCGGGTTGGTCATCGGCTCCACATCGACCAGGTCTAGGGCCGCCAAGTCGGCTGCGTGGTCTAGTACGTCGGCCAGTTGACCGGTAAAGGCCTCGAGTTCCTCTTCAGTCAAGTTCAGGCGGGCCAGATCGGCAACATGGGCCACGTCTTCTTTCGAGATGCGATCAGTCATCGGGATACCTCGTTGAGGGCGTTAGCAGCCTGGAAATCAGGCGGGGCGGACCACGAGGGTCACCGTCGTGGCCGGGATCTCCCGACGGCCGGCGGTTGGGGTCTGGGACACCACTACCAACTGGGTTCGGTCTAAGAAGTTCGGATGAGCTTGGTGTTGGGTAAGTGTGTTTTTCAGT
>JASLKB010000143.1 GCA_030747775.1 Acidimicrobiales bacterium
TACGAGTCGCTGGAACGCGACATGGGCCACGCCACCGGATTCAAGAAGGTCGGGTCGCTCAGCGTGGCCGACAACTCCGAACGCATGGAGGAGTTGGTGCGTGGGGCCGGCATGGCGAACGCCTTCGACGTCGACGTGGAGATCATCGACGCCGACCAGCTCTGCGCCCGCTACCCCCTGCTGAACCCCAACGGCATCGTGGGCGGTGTTTGGCTACCCGGCGACGGTCAGGCCTCCCCTGTGGACACCACCATGGCCATGGCCAACGTGGCCAAGGAACGGGGCGTCCGGATCTTCGAGGGCGTATCTGTTAATCGGATCCGAACCGCCGACGGCTGGGCCACGGGCGTGGACACCGATCAGGGTCCCATCGACGCAGAACACGTGGTCACCGCAGCAGGCATGTGGTCCCACCAACTAGGTCGCGACGTTGGAGTCAATATCCCGCTCCACGCCTGTGAACACTTCTACCTAGTTACCGAACCCATTCCCGACCTGCCATCGGGCCTGCCGGTACTACGCGACACCGACAACTGCATCTACGTCAAGGAAGAGGCAGGACGCCTAATGGTCGGCGCCTTCGAACCGGTGGCCAAGCCATTCGGAATGGATGGCATCCCCACCGACAAGCCGTTCATGCAACTCGATGAGGACTGGGACCACCTGGCCCCTGTCTACGAGGCGGCCTGCGAACGCCTCCCGGTACTCAACGACATGGGTATCCGCCTGTTCTTCAACGGCCCGGAGTCGTTTACCCCCGACGACCGCTACCTCCTCGGCGAGACCCCGGAACTCCGGAACCACTGGGTAGCCACCGGGTTCAACTCCATCGGGATGCAGTCAGCTGGCGGGGCCGGGAAAGTGCTGGCCGAGTGGATGGTCCACGGACGACCCCCGATGGACCTGTGGGACGTTGACGTCCGCCGCATGCAGTCCTTCCAGACCAACCGCCGCTACCTCCGCGACCGTTCGGTCGAGGCCCTCGGCCTCCTGTACGCCATGCACTGGCCGTTCCGCCAGGTCGAGACGGCCCGGGGGGTACGACGCTCACCATTTCACGACCGCCTGTCTGCCCTCGGGGCCTGCCACGGCGAGAATGGTGGTTGGGAACGACCTAATTGGTACGCCCCTGAGGGCGTTCAACCTACGTACAGGTACACGTACGGCCGTCAGAACTGGTTCGAGTACTCAGCGGCCGAGCACCGAGCGTGCCGGGAGAGCGCGGCACTGTTCGACCAGACCTCGCTAGCCAAGTTGCTCGTCCAGGGCCCGGACGCCTGCATCGTGCTGAATCGGATCTCGTCGGCCGACGTGGACGTCGAGCCGGGCACGTCGGTGTACACCACATGGCTGAACGACCGAGGTGGCATTGAGGCCGACCTGACGGTCAACCGCCTCGACGAGAACCGATTCTTAGTAGTCACCGCCTATTCGACCCAGGTCAAGGACGCGGACTGGATCGCCCGCCACACCCCTGACGGAGCCCGCATGACGGTCACCGACGTGACATCTGGATGGGCGGTTCTGGGCGTGTTCGGACCCGAGGCCCGCAACATCGTGGCGCCACTTACAGATGCCGACCTGTCCAACGAAGCATTCCCGTTCGGCACGCTCCAGGAGATCGACATCGGCTACGCCCGGTCCATCGCCGTGCGACGCACCTACATGGGCGAACTGGGTTGGGAGTTGTACGTCCCCACCGAGTTCGCCCTTGGAACCTTTGACACCCTCTGGGAGTCCGGTGGACCGCGAGGCCTGATCCTGGCCGGCTACCACGCAATGAACTCGCTGCGAATGGAAAAGGCGTACCGCCATTGGGGCGATGACATCGCCGAGGAGGACACACCACTACACGCTGGCCTGTCGTGGGGTGTGGCCTTCGACAAGCCGGGTGGCTTCATCGGCCACGATGCTCTAGTTGCCCAGCGTGAGAGCGGGGTGGACCGTCGGCTGGTGCAGTTCCGCCTCGATGATCCAGATCCGATGCTCTACCACGACGAGCCCGTGTACCGCGACGACGTCTTGGTGTCCCGCATCACATCGGGCATGTATGGCCACACTGTGGGCGGGGCCCTAGGCATGGGCTATGTGGGCTGTGAGCCCGGCACCTCCCGTGCCCAGGTCATCGAGGGCAAATTTGAGGTTGATGTCAACGGCACCAGGGTGCCGGCCACGGCCTCCTTCCGACCGTTCTACGACCCCGACAGCCTTCAGGTCCGCCTATAGAGGCGTCCGGACATAGCCACCTGTGCATTACACCGGTGAGGCGGGTCAGTCCTCAGAGAACCCGTCCAAGGACTTGTCCAACGGCGTGTCAATCAGGGTCTCCAGCGCGATAGCCAGTGCCCGACGATCGGCCGACGAGAGGTCTGCGTACTGGGCTCGTTCCAGCTCGTGCTGGGCCTCGTAGGTCTCGCGCACTTCGGCCACCCCAGACGAAGTGATCGACACGGTCACCACCCGTCGATCATCGCTGTCGCGGGAGCGCTCCACCCTGCCATCTCGCTCAAGGGTGTTCACCACACTGGACACCGAGGCCCGTGAAAGACCTGCCAGTATGGCGATTCGGTGGGCAGGCAGCGGGCCGCTAGTCCAGAGGGTGAACAAAATCCGAAAGCCGGCGGTGGTCAGTCCACGAGGCCGATGGGCCGCGGACTCGACGTGGCGGGCGAACCGGTTGGTGGCCCGGGTCAGTAAGAACGAAAGTCGAAACAAGTCGACGTCGACCTCAGGCACTGCCTCGGCCACCCGATCGGTGGCACGCTCGAGGAAAGGGTCGTTCCTGGATCTGCCGGTCATCCCAGGTCCTCCACCGACCTGGTGGTCACGAACCGGTAGCTGCCAGCCCAGCCTCGTCTCCCAGGTAGGCGGCGATGACCGCCGGGTTACGCTGGACGTCGGCCGGCACGCCCTCGGCGATCTTCTGACCGAAGTCGAGTACCAGGACCCGATCAGCAATATCCATGACCAGGCCCATGTCGTGCTCCACGAGAACCATCGAGATCCCTAGTTCCTCGCGAATGTCGAGGATGAACCGGGCCATGTCCTCGGTCTCCTCGAGATTCATGCCAGCCACTGGCTCGTCCAGCAGAAGGAGCTCGGGCTCCATGGCCAGGGCCCGACCAAGCTCAACCCTCTTCTGGAAGCCGTATGGCAGAAGGGCTACCGGGTGTTTTCGCCATTGCTCGATCTCGAGGAAGTCAATGATGTCTTCGACAGCCCGCCGGTTTGCGATCTCTTCGCGCTTAGCGGGCCCGGCCCATAGGAGCCCGGCCAACCAGGACCGCTGCATGCGGATATGGCGTCCCAGAAGGAGGTTGTCCAGCACCGTCATGTGCGGGAAGAGTTCGATGTTCTGGAAGGTGCGGGCGATACCCCGCTCAGCCACGTGGTCAGGGCGGCTACCCATGATGGACTCGCCCTTCCAGCGGATGTCGCCCTCCTGAGGCCGGTACACCTGGCTGATGCTGTTGAAGATGGACGTCTTTCCAGCCCCGTTTGGCCCGATGATGGCAAAGAGTTCCTCGGCTTGCACTTGGAACGAAACATCGGTGATGGCCTTCACGCCCTTGAAGGACAAACTGATTGCGTCAACCTCAAGGATTGAGTCGGCTGGTTCCCATGTCGAGTGGCTCTCGCTCATGACAACCACCGCTTCCGTCGCTTGTAGTGCTTTACGTCCTTGAAGGACTTTCTTTCTCCCTCATCGCCATGGAGCCCGAGGTAGAACTCTTGGACATCTTCGTCCTTGAGCAATTTGGAAGCTTCACCGTCCATGACGATCTTGCCGGTTTCCATGATGTAGCCGTAATCAGCGATCGACAGAGCCATATTGGCGTTCTGTTCGATAAGCAACACACTGGTCCCAGACTGGTTGATCTCAACAATGATGTCCCGAATCTGAGCAACAAGCTTGGGAGCAAGACCGAGAGATGGCTCATCGAGGATTAGCAGTTTCGGGCTAGACATCAAGGCCCGACCAATGGCCAGCATCTGCTGCTCACCACCTGAGAGATACCCGGCCGTTGAGCTCCGCCGTTCCGCCAGGAGGGGGAACATTGTCATCACCCGATCATGAGCCTCGGCAATTGCCTTCCGGTCATTGCTGGTGATCCCCCCTGTCACAAGATTTTCGTCCACCGTCAACTCAGCGAAAACCCGACGACCCTCCATCACCTGGGTGATCCCCGATCTCACTACCTCTGACGGTTCCATGTTGTCGATACGCATCCCATCGAGAGTGACCGTCCCTTTGGTGACCTTTCCCTCGTGGACGTCTAGCAGCCCGGTGATAGCCCGGGTGGTTGTGGTTTTTCCAGCCCCGTTGGCCCCCAAAAGAGCAACGATCTGCCCATTGCGGACCTCTATCGACAGGCCGCGCAGGACGAGGATCACCTCGTTGTAGACGACTTCCAGGTTCGCGACTTCGAGCATCAAAGGCCTTTACCGAAAATGTGCGAAAGCGGAACTGCGGCCTGGGGGGCGGCCAAATTGCCGACCGCCCCCCAAACCATCAGGTCCCTTACTTCACTTATCCCGCTCTAGCCAGCCGAGAAGCAGGCCTCCTCATAGACATGGTCACGGGTGATGTCCGACATGATCGGCCCCCCCGCCAACATGACCGAGCCAGTGCTACCACCGTCAGCGACCGTGGCCGCGACATCAAATAGGTCAGCTTGAATGTCAAACAGATACGACTCGCGAACAATGAAGTCGTTGATGTCGCCGCCGTAACTCTGGTCCGGCGCCAAGCCCTGATAGTCGATGACTGTCTCGTTAGCAGCGCGAACCACGCCAGCACGAGTCATGTCGCCGTTCTTTGCCGCCGTCTCCAGAATC
>JASLKB010000144.1 GCA_030747775.1 Acidimicrobiales bacterium
CGGTGGAGTGCAGGTCCCGCTTGCGCCACGCCACCATCAGGTAGGCCGGAATGGACAGCAGCTCGAGGGCCACAAAGATGGACACCAGGTCGCGTGCCGAGGCCATCATGACCATGCCCATGACCGAAGCCAGCAGAAGCCCGTAGTACTCGTTTTCCCAGTAGTCGCCCTCGGCCACGTAGTTGGTGGACAACAGGACCACCACGTAGCCGGCCAGCAAGAACACGGCCTTGACCACGAGGGAGAACTCGTCGATTACGTAGGCCCCGCCAAACATCACCCGGTCGGTGCCGTCGACGGCCAGCGTCAGGAGCGGAACCGCGGTGGCCAGCAGGCCGAGGCCCGCGAGCGCTGCGGTAAACGGACGAGCCTTCTCGAGGAAGACGATGTCAACCAGCGTGACCAGCGCGCCGGCAGCCAGCAGCACCAGCTCGGGCGCGATGCCGTGCCAGTCGATGGCGGGGCGCTGAAACGCCAGAAGCACCAGAGCGTCGTTCACGGGCTAGTTCCCGGCCGCCGCGTGCTCTTCGGCGTGCTCTTCGGCGTGCTCTTCACCATGGTCGCCGTTGTCGCCGTGACCCAGGCGGTAGACATCGTCGCAGTCCATCGCCTCGGCGTGCTCCCCGGCCTCCACGGTCAGACACGGCGTCAACGAGGCGTCCACCGCACCGTCGGTGACCCGGAATACCAGGTTCGGGTAGATGCCGATAGCCAGAATGAGGGCCAGCAGCGGCGCCCACGAGATCCACTCGTGCTTCGTGGTATCGGTGATGTTCGGGTCGTCAGCAAACTCCTCGGTCGGCGAACCGAAGGCGGTTCGCTGGAGCAGCCACAGCAGGTAGCCAGCAGCCAGCACCGTGCCGAGCGCCGCTATGACCATAAACGTCCGGAACGTCTCCACGGGCACACCGTTGCCGGGGTTGTAGGCCGACAGGATGGCCGGGAACTCACCCCAGAAGCCAGCCAGGCCGGGCAGGCCGAGCGACGCCATGACGCAGAAGCCGAAGATCCACCCCATTCGTGGCGCCTGAACAAGCAGGCCTCCTAGACGACTGATCTCGAGAGTGTGGTACCGCTCCTTGATCGAACCGGCCAAGAAGAAGAGCATCCCGGTGATGAGGCCGTGGGCGACCATGCCCATGATCGCCGCGTTGATGCCGAAGTCGGTGAGCGTGGCGATACCCAGCATCACAAAGCCCATGTGGGCCACCGACGAGAAGGCGATGAGCCGCTTCACGTCTGTCTGGGCCAGACAGCCCAAGGCGCCGTAGATGATGCCCACCACTGCCAACAGGCCGATCCAGGGGGCCCACGAGACCGCGGCGTCGGGGAGAACTGGGATGGCAATCCGTACGAAGCCGTAGGTGCCGAGCTTCAAAAGCACGGCGGCCAGGATCACCGAGCCGACGGTCGGTGCCTGAGTATGGGCATCGGGCAGCCAAGTGTGGAACGGGAACATCGGCACCTTGATGCCGAAACCCAGGAACATGCCGCCAAAGATCCACAGTTGGGCGGTGCGGGATACCCCACCGGCTGCCACAGAGTCGGCCAGGCCAGTGATGGAGAACGTTTCGGCACCGGTCAGGAAGAACAGCGCCAGAAAGCTAACCAGCATCAGGGCCGACCCGAACAGCGTGTACAGGAAGAACTTGAGCGATGCGTAACGCCGGTCCTCCCCGCCCCACACGGCGATCATGAAGAACATCGGCAGGAGTACGACCTCGAAGAACACGAAAAAGAGCACCAGGTCTTGGGCTACGAATGTGCCGATCATCCCCGTCTCGAGGATCAGGATCAGGATCAGGAACGCCTTAGGGTTGAACGGATCCGGGAAGTGGTTCCAGCTGTAGACGATGCACAATGGCACCACCAGCATGGTCAGCAAGATCAGTGGCAGCGACATCCCGTCGATGCCCACTGAGTACCGACTGGAGATCACGTCGATCCAGACCTTGTCCACACCGAACTGGAGGCGATCGGTGTGCCCCAAGTCGAACTGGAAGAGCAGCAGCACCCCCACGAACGCCACCCACAACGAGGTGACGAGCGCGATCAGTTTGTGCTGGTCCTCGCGTTCCCTCGGAATGAGCATCATGACCGCCGCACCGACGAGCGGTGAGAACGTGGCGAGGGTGATGCCCCAGCCGTCAAGCAGGTTTTCCATGTCGGCGTCTCCCTAGACGAGGACGATGAGTACTCCGGCCAGGACCGTTGCTGCCGCGAACAGGATCGCCGCGTAGCTCTGGACCTTTCCGGAGTTGATCTTGCGAAGCTCTTCACCCGCACCGGACGAACCGCGTCCGGATGCGTTGACCGCCCCGTCGACCACCAACTGGTCGATCTTCTCGTAGACGACGGTCCCAGCCTTCACGGCGGTCTCGCCAACAGTGTCCACGGTGCGGTCAATGACATCTTGGTTGATCCGATAGGCCAGCCGGGCCACCGGGCCCTTAGTGCCATCGGCCACGACGCCGTTGTAGAAGTGGTCGAGGTAGTACTTGTTGGCCAGCAGGGTGTGCCCCATCCGGGCCAACGGGTACTTCGTGGTCGGCCCGTCGGGGAGCTCGGTGAGGCTGACACCGGCGGCCCTAGACGCGGCCTCCACCTTGACGAAGTAGTACCAACCGGCCGCTGCAATACCGCCGATCACCACGAGGGTCGAGACGATAGCCAACGACCAGCTCGGAGTGCCATGGCTGATGGTCGGGAAGTAGCCGGCCACCGGCTCCACGAAGTGGCCGAACCGCTCCTGGAGAGAACCGGGTGCCATCTGGAAACCCTTGGGCATGTTCAGAAAGCCGGCCACGACGGCCAACCCGGCCAAGATCCACAGGGGCACGGTGATCCGGGGACCGGATTCGTGCGGATGGCCATGACCGCGGAATTCGCCGAAGAAGGTCAGGTAGACGCAGCGGGTCATGTAGGCGGCAGTCAGCGCGGCGGTCAGCATGCCCATGCCCAGCATCAAGGTGTAGGCCCCGTTCCCGCCGGTGCCACCCATCAGACCCCAGCCACCGGTCCCGACGAGGATCTCGTCCTTGGACCAGAAGCCGGCCAGCGGCGGCAGGCCGGCCAGGGCCACGGTGCCGATCATGAACGTCCGATAGGTGTGCGGCATGTCCTTACGGAGCCCGCCCATGTCGGACTTCATGTCGAAGCTGTGCACCGCGTGGCTGACTGAGCCTGAGCCCAAGAACAGACAGGCCTTGAAGAAGGCGTGCGTGAACAGGTGGAACATGGCTGCCGTCCAGGCACCTACGCCCAGGGCCATAACCATGTAGCCCAGCTGCGAGATCGTCGAGTAGGCCAGCACCTTCTTGATGTCCCGCTGCACGAAGGCCAGGCAGGCACCCACGATGGTGGTCAGGCCACCGATGAAAGCCATCAGGTTGATCGAACTGCCGCCGATCTGGAAGCCCTCGAAGAACACGCCGTACATCCGGGCGATCATGAACACGCCTGCCACCACCATGGTCGCTGCGTGGATGAGAGCCGACACGGGCGTCGGGCCGGCCATGGCATCGGGCAGCCATGTGTGGAGAAAGAACTGACCTGACTTGGACATCACGGCAGCCATCAGGCAACTGGCCGCCACCACCAGGGCTGTGTGGGACAGCGCCCCACTGTTGGCCAGGGCGTTGGTCTCGGCAATTGAGAACGACCCGAACTGGCCGGGCAGGGCCGAGCCGGCGGCGAAGAACAGCACCGTCACGCCGACCAAGAGGCCCATGTCCCCCACACGGTTGGTCAGGAAGGCCTTCAGCGCCGCGTCGCTGTTGGGTTTTTCCTCCCACCAGTGTCCGATCAGGGCGAAGGAGCAAACGCCTACCAGTTCCCAGGCGCACAAAAGTTGCAGGGTGTTCTCCGACACGACCAGCAGGAGCATCGAAGCGCTGAACAGCGAGAGGAAGGCGAAAAAGTGGGTGTACCGCCGGTCGCCATGGACGTAGTCCGTTGAGTACACGTGCACGAGCAGCGAGACGAGGGTCACTACCAGCAGCATCATCACCGCCGGACCGTCAACCAGGGTGCCGACGGTGAACTCCACACCATTGGTCTGGAACCAGGTGGCGGTGCGGTGCACGGCCAGCGAGGGGTGGCCGGGCTCGTGATCGGCGCCATGATCATCTCCGTGATCGGCACCATGGTCGGCCCCGTCACCCACCAAGTGCTGGACGACGGCCACGTGGACCTCTTCACCGTGGTAGTCGTCGCGATGGTCCACCCAGGCGGCGGCGGTCAGCAGCGCTAGCACGAAGGCGATGCCCACCGCGGCGATACCCAGTTCCGAGCCACCGCGGGGAAGCTTCTTGCCGAAGAACAGGATCCCGACGAACGACAGCGCCGGCAGCAGCGGGATCAGCCAAACGTTGCGCAGCAGCCAGTGGCCGCCCTCGGTGATGCCGAGGGCCAGGTCTCCCGCTTCGAGCGAGGCGGCGAGGGTGAGGAGTGTGTCCACGGTGATCAGCCCCTCAACTGGTCGATCGCCGTCAGATCGATAGATCGACGGTTGCGGTACAGGAGCAGCACCATGGCCAGGCCCACTCCGACCTCGGCGGCGGCCACGGCAATGACGAACAGAGCAAACACCTCGCCACCCACGGTGGCCCGGAAGGCGCCAAAGGCCACGAGGTTGATGTTCACGGCGTTCAGGATGAGTTCGATGGACATCAGCACCAGCACGCCGTTGCGGCGGGCTAGGACGCCGTACACCCCAATTGAGAAAAGGACGGCGGACAGTATGAGGAACTGGTTCAACA
>JASLKB010000145.1 GCA_030747775.1 Acidimicrobiales bacterium
TCGGCCTGGCTGCCCACCGCAACGATACGGCCCCGCCACGAGGCCAGCGCATCGGCTAGCGGTCCGTCAGGGCGGGATGGGTCCAGCGTTTTGAATGACCCGTTGGTGAACAGGCGGTCGGCGATGGGCATCGCCGCTACTTCTTCTTGGTTTGTTTATTGGCCTGCATGCGTTCCATATAGGCCTCCCGTGAGGCCTGGCCCTCCGGGTCGCGCAACGCCGACGTCAGCCCGTCGGCGTCGGACCACGACCGTCCGGTACCCACCATCTGGTCGGTCACCGCGTTGACGTGCCGTTTCGTGGCCAGCACGGCGCCCCGCGGTCGGCTGGCCACGGCCTCGGCTAACTCGTCGACGGCAGCATCCAGTTCGGTTGCAGGCACGATCCGGTTCAGGAACCCAGCGGCCAGAGCCTCTTCGGCACCGAATGGTCGGCAGGTCATAACCAGTTCCTTGGTGAGTGCGGGGCCGATCTCGCGCACCAGCCGCGGGATGCCGCCCCAGGCCAGCGGGATGCCCAGGTCGACCTCTGGAATGGAGAACGACACGTCGTCGGTGGCGATACGCAGGTCACAGGCTGCCCCGACCACAAGGCCGCCGCCCACCACATGGCCGTGCATCGCTGCGATGAGCACCGGGGAGGTGCGTTCTAGGGCATCGGCCATGAGGCGGCCAGTGTCCGCGGGCACTCGGCCACCGGCCGGCGACGGGCCGGCGTCGCCGAACACCGTCAAGTCGAAGCCGGCGCTGAACGCCCGGCCCTCACCGCGCACCACCACGACCCGGAGGTCGGGCTGATGGTCGAACCATGTCGCGGCGTCGGCCACCTCGGCCATCAATTCGTTGGACAGGGCGTTGAGCCGGTCGGGCCGGTTCAGGGTCAGGGTGGCGCGGCGCCCGTCACAGGTGACGGAGATGGTCTGGAACTCAGGTGGGGAGGCGGTGTCGGCCATGGGTCGATCCTGCCCGAGGATCGGGGTGGGACCCCAGTCGGAGCTACTAGTCGACAGGGGCTTGGTCCCCAACGGGCCCGGGTTCCGCCGGCTCTAGGGCGACATTCGTTGACAGGCTGTCTCCCTCGGCCAGGTCGATGCTGGTGGCCCGGGCAGCGGCGGCCACGTCGCCTAGAGCGGGGCGTAACAGGGCTAGGCGGTCCGGGGTGTCGGTCAGCGTGCAGGAAATGACCGGGGTGGCGAGCGAGCGCTTCTCGGTGGTCTTGTGGCGCCGGATCTCGGCCAGCGCGTCGGCGGCCACATCGGCGGTCGCCGGGTCGACGTAATCCCCTCGGTCGGCGGCGGCTCGTAGTTCGTCGGCTGACGGCCACGACTGCCTGTGGATCGAACCGCCCCGCCACCACGACCAGACCTCCTCGGTCACGAACGGCAGGAATGGGGCGAACAGTCGTAGGAGGGTCGAGAGGGCCAAGCGGAGGGCATGGCGGGCCGATTCGGCCCCGGTCTCGTCGCCCTCGTAGGCCCGGGTCTTGACTAACTCGACATGGTCGTCGGTGAACGTCCAGAACCAGGTCTCGGTGCGTTCCAGTGCCCGGGCGTAGTCGAACCCGTCAAGGGCTCGGGTGGCCTCGTCGACCAGGTCGGCGAGCTTTAGCAGCATGGCCCGGTCCAGCGGGTGGGTGATGGTCGCCGGGTCGATCGCCAGTGGCGTGTCGCCGTTGGCGCCGAAGCCCAGGGTGAACCGGCTGGCGTTGAGCACCTTGATGGCCAGACGCCGGCCGATCTTCATTTGGCCGTCGTCGAAGGCGGTGTCGGTACCAGGGCGTCCGTTGGCGGCCCAGTAACGCACTGCGTCGGAACCGTGCTGGTCGAGGAGGTCGACCGGAGTGACGACGTTGCCCTTGGACTTGGACATTTTCTTGCGGTCGGGGTCCAGGATCCATCCCGACAGGGCACAGTGGCCCCATGGGGCGGTATCAGCCTCGAAGTGGGAGCGCACGGCGGTCGAGAACAGCCAGGTTCGGATGATGTCGTGGGCCTGGGGGCGGAGGTCCATGGGATAGGTGCGGCCGTACAGGTCCTCGTCTTCTTCCCAGCCGCAGGCGATCTGCGGGGTAAGCGATGAGGTGGCCCAGGTGTCCATGACGTCGGTGTCGCCGGCGAAGCCGCCCGGCTGGCCGCGCTGGGCTTCGTCGTAGCCGGGAGCGGTGTCAGACGACGGATCGATGGGCAGGTCGGCCTCGGCGGGGACAATGGGCTGGTTGTGGTCGGGTTCGCCGTCGTCGTCGAGTGGGTACCACAGCGGCAGGGGCACCCCAAAGAACCGTTGGCGACTGATGAGCCAGTCGCCGTTGAGGCCGTCAATCCAGTTGGTGTATCGGGTCTGCATGTAGGAGGGGTGCCACTGCATTTCGTCGCCCCGCGCGATGAGGGCGGCCCGGAGCTCGGAGTCACGGCCTCCGTTGCGGATGTACCACTGCCGGCTGGTCACGATCTCGAGTGGCTTGTCGCCCTTCTCGAAGAACTTGACCGGGTGGCTGATGGGCTCGGGTTCGCCGACCAGTTCACCGGTCTCCCGGAGGATCTCGACCATTTCGGCTTGAGCGGAGAACACCGTCTTGCCAGCCAGCCGGGCGTAGGCGGCCAACCCGGCCTCGGTCTCGATGCCCGGCGGCGGTTCGGGGTTTACCCGGCCGGCCCGGTTGAGGATGGCGCGGACGTCGAGGTCCAGCTCGCGCCACCAGGTCACGTCTGTGGTGTCGCCGAATGTGCAGATCATGGCAACACCGGTGCCCTTCTCCGGGTCGGCCAGTTCGTGGGCCTTCACCGGCACTTCGACGCCGAAAACCGGGGTGGTGACCGTGCTGCCGAACAGTGGCTGGTAGCGCTCGTCGTCGGGGTGGGCCACGAGCGCCACGCAGGCGGCCAGTAGCTCAGGACGGGTGGTAGCGATGTGGAGGTTGCCACTCCCGTCGGTGCCGGCCACACCGTCGGGAAGGTGGAAGGCCAGTCGGTGGTAGGCACCGGGGCGTTCTCGATCCTCCAGTTCGGCCTGGGCTACCGCTGTGCGGTGGGTGACGTCCCAGAGCGACGGCGCCTCGACCTGATAGGCCTCACCGCGGGCCAGGTTTCTCAGGAAAGCCCGCTGGGAGGCGCGCTGGCAACGCTCGTCGATTGTGGCGTAGTGCTGAGTCCAGTCGACGGACAGGCCGAGGCGGCGAAATAATGCTTCGAAGGCTTTCTCGTCTTCAGCGGTCAAGACGTGGCAGAGTTCGATGAAGTTGCGTCGGCTGATGTCGATGTCGCCGCGCTTCTTGATGGCCTTGGGGTCGCCGGCGTCATCGGGAGCGGTGAAGTTGGGGTCGTGGGGCAGGGATGGTTCGCAACGCACACCGAAGTAGTTCTGGACCCGACGTTCGGTGGGCAGGCCATTGTCGTCCCAGCCCATCGGGTAGAAGACTTCCCGGCCGGCCATGCGCTGATAGCGGGCGATGGTGTCGGTGTGGGTGTAGGAAAACACGTGGCCGACGTGCAGGGACCCGCTAACCGTGGGCGGAGGGGTGTCGATGGAGAAGACGTCGGAACGGGACTTCGTGCGGTCGAAGCGATAGGTGCCCCGGTCCTCCCAGATGGCGTCCCAGCGGTCCTCGAGGCCCTCGAGGCCCGGACGATCCGGGATGGCGGGTGCAGGCGCGGCGGCTGAGGAGTCCGAGTGGCTCATGATGGACCGAGGCTACCGGTGGGGGTCCGACCCGCCGCTAGCGTGCCCGCCGTGACGCGCCCTGTTGACGGTTCCACCTCAACCGGCGGTGCGCGTCCAAAGGCCCCTCGGGGGTTCGGTGTGATCTGGGCCACCGTGGCCCTCGACATGGTCGGGTTCGGGATTCTGTTGCCAGTGCTGCCGCTGTACGCCGAGGACTTCGGGGCGTCGCCGGCCACCGCTGCGGCCCTGGTGGCGGTGTTTTCGGCTGCTCAGATGGTGGCCGCGCCGTTCTGGGGCAGATTGTCGGACCGGATCGGTCGCCGGACCGTGCTGGTGGCAGCACTGGTCGGGTCCTGTCTGGGGAGTCTGGTGACGGGGTTGGCCGGGGCATTGTGGGTGCTGTTCGCTGGACGGGTCTTGGACGGGTTCTCCGGCTCGTCGTACGCAGTGGGCCAGGCAGCGGTAGCCGACCTGGCGGAGCCGGAGGACCGGCCCCGGCTGATGGGCATGTTGGCTGCAGCGTTCGGGGTGGGGTTCGTAGCCGGTCCGTTGATCGGTTCGATCGCTGCCCTGGGGGGCCGGGAGTTACCGTTCTTCGTGGCCGCTGCACTGGCCGGCGCCAATGCGCTGGTGGCTCTAGTGCGCCTGCCGGCCAGAACCGCTGGTGGTCTGGCCCCGTCGGCATCAAATCCCGGTCGTCTGGCGCTGTGGGGGTCGGCCGGACCGGCGGTGCGCCGCCTAGCCACGTTGGCACTGGTGTCGATGGTTGGGTTCGCTGGCTTCGAGGCAACGTTCGCCCTGCTAGTGGAGCGTCGGTTCCCGGAGGTGGGCGACCCCACGGTGTACGGGTTGTTCGCCTCTATCGGGCTGCTGATGGTTCTGATCCAGACCCAGGTGGTAGGTCCGGTGAACGCGTTGTTGGGGTCCCGATCGGCGCTGCGGCTAGCGCTGGTGGCGGTGGCCGCCGGGATGGTGGTGCTGGCCGCAGGTGGCGGTTGGGCCGGGCTGGCCGTGGCCCTGGTGCTGCTGGTGGTGGGCCAGGGCGTGTTCGGTCCGACTCTGTCCCACGCCACGGTGGAGACAGTGGGTGACGCC
>JASLKB010000146.1 GCA_030747775.1 Acidimicrobiales bacterium
GACACCACCGACCACCGTCCCACCGACGACGTTTCCACCTCCGACGGTTCCACCAACGACGACACCACCGACCACCGTCCCACCGACGACGGTTCCACCAACGACGGTTCCACCAACGACGGTTCCACCAACGACGACACCACCGACCACCGTCCCACCGCCAACCACCGTCCCCCCGACCACCACCGAGCCGTCACCGGACACCGACGGGGACGGCCTCCCCGACGACAACGAGGGCGGATTGGGAACTGACCCGGACAACCCGGATACCGACGGCGACGGGTTCACAGACGGCGAAGAGATCGACGGCGGCAGCGACCCGCTCGACCCCAACGACCCCGGCACGGTGACGGCACCACTTACCGACGACGGAGACGGCGGACTACCCCTCGACGGACCCACCCTCATTCTTGCCGGCCTCGCCACTCTCGTTGGCGCCGCCTACTTCGGATGGTTCGCATCGCTGGGCCGTTTCCTGGCCGGTTCCGGCCTCGGCCTGTTCCTGATCGCCTTCTGGCGCCGACGTAAGCGCCCCACCCCACCCCGCCAGCTCCGGGCCCAAGAAGCCGGCGACGACATCCAGTTCACCTGGACCGAACCCAGGCGACCCAAAAAACTCGACCGGTACAGCATCGAGGGCCTCCAAGGCGACCGGTGGATACTGGTGCACGAACACCTGAGCACCACCACCCACGCCAAGCACCCACACGACGCCGTCGAGTCCGTCACCCATTGGCGGGTTACCGCAACCAACCGCCACGGCGCCAGCAGACCGTCCGAGGAAGTGGTGTCAGGCGGCGACCCGCACGACGTACGACCCGAACCGTCCACACCCGACCCCACACATCCGGCCACCGACCCGTTCTACGGCGAAGGTGAAGGTGCCCTCGGCGAGGACGCCTAGCCGGTCACCTCCACATCGACCCCCCCATCGGGACCGTGGACCGGATGCTCCTCAATCGGAGCTGACGCCAACGACGCCTTGGTGCGACGCAACTAGTCCTCGAGGTAGCCAATGCCGGCGTTTGTGCTGGCGTCATTGCGAGCCATCTCCTAGCGCAACTCGGCAGTGTCATGACCGTGCACCAGGGCCTTACCTCCATGGCTCTTAGTGGCAGATCGCCCCGTCGGGACGGTCCACGGTGGTCACCGTCATGACGAGGTCGTCGGCGTTGTGGTACGTCGGGTCGGATAGTTCGTCTACGACAGTTACGTGGATGTTGGTGATCTGGTCGCCGTCGGCTATTCCGTCGCCGGCGCCTGACGTGGCGAACGTGATCATGCCCGCCGGTGGCGTGTTCCCGCCCTGGTGCGGCCAGTCGTCGGGTTCGATGGTGACCCGGAGGGTCTCTGACGTGTCGGCCTGGTTGGTGTCGGCGCAGCCGCCAGCTGCGTCTCCGATGCTGACTTCGGTCGGGTCCCAGGTGATATCGAGGACCACTGGGGTGGTCGGCTTGGACGTCAGCCAGAACATTAGGCCGATGTCGCGGCCTGACGCCTCCCAGTAGCTGATCTCTTTGCGGCACGTCGAGTAGCCGGCGCATTCCGGACCCAGTAGTCCGGTATTGACCTCCCAGTCGGTCTGCCAGACCAGTTGGCCTGGCGTGGCGCCCTCGAAGGCGACCGGCGGCCCGGTCCAGTCAACCAGGGCGCAGTTGTCCCTCTTGAGGGCGGTCTCCAGGTTCAAGTCGAGTCGCACCCGGCCGACGTCGAAGACGTAGACCTCGCCGTCGACTTCCACGGCTCGTGCCCTGTAGTCGTAGACCGTGTCGCCGTACCTCTCCCGCATCGGCTCTAGGGCCCACTCCTCGTACTGTTCCGGGCCAAACTCCGGCGGGTGGTAGTAGTCGTTGGCGACGAAAACCCCGTCGATCACGTACCACACCTCGCCCAGGCCGAACGGTCCGCAGTCGAAGCCGATCTCGAGTAGGTGCCTGTCCCAGTTGGAGTCCCTGACTGTCGCCCGGCGTAGGTGGTCGAAGTCCACGGTGCAGGTGTCCAGGTCGACGTCCAAACCCCTATCTATGGCGTCCTGCCGAATATCCGGCTGAAGGTAGGGGCACGCGACGTCACGGAGGTCGAGCTGGCCCCAGAGGACCTCGGTGACCTCGATCGACCTGCCGTCGGGATAGTCGTCCCAGGTGTTCGGCTCGACCGTGATCGTGTCGAGTTCGTACGGTTCACATGAGCCGTCGGCCAGGTCCTCGGCCCACCAGCCGCCGTCGAACAGGTAGTCGACGTCGTCGCCGTCGACGGCAGCCACCACCCGGTGGTAGGTCTTCCCGAGAGCAGTCGTCGCCACTCCAGCCGTTTCGGGTTCAACGGGTTCGCCATCGATCCGGTGTTCAGCGCTCAGCCCGTCCGGGCCGCAACTGACGACCGTCTCCAGGGTGGTGCCGCCCTCATACCGGAAAAACGTCGCCACCTCCACGGTCGGAGCCACCGTCGACGTGGTGGTCGTGGAAGTCGCCGAGGTGGTCGTGGTGGTGGAAGTCGTCGTATTGGTGGCCGCCATGGGCCCGACCGTCGTGGTCGGGGCTGCCGTCGTAGCCGGAGCTGCCGTCGTAGCCGGAGCTGCCGTCGTAGCCGGAGCTGCCGTCGTAGCCGGAGCTGCCGTCGTAGCCGGGACTGACGTCGTGGTAAACGTGGTCTGAGGCGCAGTCGAAACCGTTGAGGAAGGCCGAACCATCAAGTCTGCTGTATCAGAACCGCATCCGACCAGGAAGGCGACGAGGAAGGCGGCGGCAACTGTGCGCAGCAAAGGCATCGGGCAAATTTAGAGGATGGTCTAGACGATGCCCTCCGTGGGCCAGCTGATCTCCTACACCTACGACAGTCGGGGCAACCCTGCGTTCTGGGAGTCGGCCATCACCAATTTGTTGGCCAGCTAGCGCCCTCCGGTGCTCCCATCAGGAACCTCCACAGGGCGCCGCGGGCCCGACCGGTAGGTTGGGGACCATGGCCGACGCCCTCCTCCCCCTCACCGAGGATCCGTACGCCACCACCACGTACCGACACCTGACCGCCGACGGCGTATCCATCGTCGAGGGCCCCGGCGACCGAACCTTCCTGGAGGTCGACCCTGAAGCCATCCGCCTGCTGACGGCGACGGCCATGCGCGATATCGCCCACCTGCTACGCCCCGGCCACCTGGCCCAGGTGGCAGCCATCCTGGACGACCCTGAGGCGTCGCCCAACGACCGCTTCGTGGCCACTGAATTGCTCCAGAACGCCTGCATCGCAGCCGGCGGTGTCCTCCCGTCGTGCCAGGACACCGGAACGGCCATCGTGTCGGCCAAGAAGGGCGAGCTCGTCCTCACCGGTGGAGACGATCGTGAGGCCATCTCAGCCGGCGTGCAGGACACCTACCTCACCTCGAACCTGCGCTACTCACAGCTGGCCCCATTGGACATGTTCACCGAACGGAACACCGGGACGAACCTGCCGGCCCAGATCGAGATCGAGGCCGTATCTGGCAACGCCTACAAGTTTCTTTTCATGGCCAAGGGCGGCGGCTCAGCCAACAAGAGTTTCCTGTTCCATGAGACCAAGGCGCTGCTCAACCCCGAAGGCCTGACCCGGTTCCTCGACGAGAAGCTCCGAAGCCTGGGAACTTCGGCCTGCCCGCCGTACCACCTGGCAGTGGTCATCGGCGGCACATCAGCAGAGCACACCCTACGGACCGCCAAGTACGCCTCGGCCCACTACCTGGACCACCTCCCCACAACGGGCAGCGAGGCCGGCCACGGCTTTCGGGACCTCGAGTGGGAGCAACGCATTCTGGATATGACCCGCCAGTTCGGCATAGGGGCCCAGTTCGGTGGCAAGTACTTCTGCCATGACGTCCGGGTGGTGCGCCTGCCACGCCACGGTGCGTCCAACCCGGTGGGAATCGCTGTGTCCTGCTCGGCAGACCGCCAAGCCCTCGGAAAGATCACCACCGATGGGCTATTCCTCGAGCAGTTGGAAGAGGACCCTGCCCGCTACCTGCCCGAAGTGACCAACGAAGACCTGTCGGCCGCCGTGGTGCCCATCGACCTGGAACAACCCATGGACGACATTCGTGCCGAACTATCCAAGCACCCCGTGAAGACCCGGCTGTCGCTCACCGGCACCCTCGTGGTAGCGCGCGACATCGCCCACGCGAAGATCGCCGAGTTGTTGGACGCCGGCGAGCCCATGCCGGGCTACCTCCGGGACCATCCCGTCTACTACGCCGGTCCGGCCAAGACGCCGGAGGGCTACGCCTCGGGCTCATTCGGCCCCACCACTGCAGGGCGGATGGACGCCTACGTGGACCGCTTCCAAGCCGCCGGCGGCAGCTTCGTCATGTTGGCCAAGGGCAACCGGTCAAGACAGGTAACAGAGGCGTGTGCCCGTCACGGCGGCTTCTATCTCGGTTCTATCGGCGGCCCAGCGGCCCGTCTGGCACTGGACTCCATCCGATCCGTCGAGGTACTGGAGTACCCCGAACTGGGCATGGAGGCCGTGTGGCGCATCGAGGTCGAAGACTTCCCGGCCTTCGTGGTCGTCGACGACAAGGGCGGAAACTTCTTCGACGAGGTGTCGACGCCCGTCGGCCTGTCCTGAGATCAGGTTCAGAGGCCGGCCCTAGTCAGTGTTGGCCAGCGGATCCATCAGCCCGGCGTCAAAAAGAACGGCCCGGCCCTGGGCCGACGTGGCCAGTCGGAATGCCATAGCCGCCA
>JASLKB010000147.1 GCA_030747775.1 Acidimicrobiales bacterium
AGGTCAGGCGGCGAGAGCGAGATCGTCCGTCTTGGCGTCTCTGTTGGTGCCCCGTTTAGGGAGTCTGGGCAACTCCGGTCGCACGTCACGACCACTGCCATCGGCGTCGAAACCGATCAGCCCCGTGGTCGGTGACCTTCAGGCCACCACGTGCGGATGTCAGGTACTGGTTGTCAAGTAACTCAGAATCATTATTCGCACTTCAAGGGTACCCCCGGGTTATGACGCAACGTCTGGGAGATCCGGCTGTCAGACTCCAGTGATGGAAGAGCAGCGCATAGCTTCTTTCCCGTTCGTGCCGACGAACGACCTCCCGCCGGTGGTGGAGCGTGCCGAGGGGTGCACGCTTTACTTCGCCGACGGGCGTGACGTCCTCGACGCCGGTGGGGGAGCCGTTGCCGTCAACATCGGGCACGGTCGGACCGAGGTGGCTGACGCCGTAGCTGAGGCCACCCGGCGAGTCTCCTATGTCCTGCCACCCTGGGTCACCGAGGAGCGAATCGCCCTCGTGGAGTTGCTTCGCAGTCGGTGGTTGCCCTCAGCATTAACGCGGGTTGGCTTCACCAGTGGTGGGTCGGAGTCGGTCGACACCGCTGTCCGCTTGGCCCTGGCTCACTTCGCGGCGCTTGGTAAGCCCGAGCGGCGCAAAGTGATCGGACGCGAAGCTTCCTACCACGGGTTAACCATGACAGCGCTTGCCATAAGCGGGCACCAGTCACGACGTTCCACGTTCGAACACGTCTTGGCCGATCACCCGAAAATGCCAGTAGACGACGCTGAGGGCTTGGAGAAGTTGCTATGGGACGAGGGCCCGGAAACGGTGGCTGCGGTCATCGCCGAGCCTGTGGTGGGTGCGACGGCCGGCGCACTAGTGCCCTCTGACGGCTGGTGGTCCGACGTCAGGACACTTTGTGACCAACACGGTGTGCTACTCATCACCGACGAGGTCATGACTGGCTTCGGCCGGACCGGCCGCCAATTCGGAATTGACCACTGGGAAGTCGTACCCGACATCATGGTTGGCGGCAAGGGCCTGTCCGGTGGCTATGCCCCCCTCGGCGGGGTATTCACCACCGATGAAGTGGTGGCTCCTATCGCGGCCCAAGGTGAGGGCCTGATGTTCTTCACCTACTCGGCCCATTCGGCGGCCTGTGCCGCTGGCATCGCTGCATTGAAGATTCTCGAAGATGAGGACCTAGTGGTGGCCAGTGCAACCAAGGGCGCCGATCTGCTCGAGCGGTTGCGCAGATTAGAGGGGCACTACGCAGTGCGGGAGGTTCGGGGTTTAGGGTTGATGATTGGTATCGAGTTAGTGGCCGGGATGTCCGGCGATATTGACGGGCCTGGTGCACGCCCGGGTGCGAAGGTCGTCGCTGAGGCCCTTCGCCGCGGCGTGTGGGTGTATCCGGCGGGGGATGGCAACGTGCCTGATGCCTTACTTGTCGGTCCGCCGTTCACCATTACCGACGTCGAGATGGACCGGCTGGTGCAGGTGGTAGCCGAGTCGATCTCCGCCGTCTACGGCGACTGATACCGGTCCGGAACCAATTTCGTCGGGTCAACTCCGGCGCACTGCTCCCATGGCCCGGTCGGCTTCTCGATCTGCCTCTTTGCGGGCCAGTGCTTGACGTTTGTCGTGCAGCTTGCGGCCACGGGCCAGAGCCACCTCGACCTTGGCATTACCACCCTTGAAGTACAGCTTGAGAGGTATCAGCGTCAGGCCCTCGAGGTTCATGCGCTCGACGATGCGCCGGATCTCGGAACGGTGCAGCAGCAACTTGCGGGGCCGATCGGGGTCATGGCTCATGGAGCCACCACCACTCATGGCGTACGGCGGGACGTGCATACCCACTAGCCACAGTTCACCGCTCTGTTCGCGCCCAAACGCCTCGGCGATCTGGACCTTTGCATCCCGAATCGACTTCACCTCGCTGCCGCGGAGTACGAGGCCGGCTTCCCACGTGTCGAGGAGGTCGTATTCGTGCCCGGCCCGGCGGTTGGAGGCGACCGTACGGTCAGCGTGCTCACTCACGGCCCGATGGTATCGGCGCCCCTCGTTAGCCTTGGGCCTCATGGGGGATGACCGGACTAAGCCCTTGACGCTCACCAGCGCGGTCTACGCGGGGATGGTTGATTGTGCTCTCATGCACACGCCTAAAGAGGCTTGCGGGCTGTTCACCGGTACTTCCGGAACGTTGCACGCGGACAACTTTCACCCGATAACCAATGTCGCCGACCCGGACGAGGCGTGGAAGCTCTACCTACTGGATGGCCAGGAGATGCTGGACGTGGAAGCCGAGGCTTATGCGGCGGGCCGGACGGTGCTGGGCGTTATGCACAGTCATACCCACACCATGGCCTACCCGTCACCCACCGACGTGGCCGATGCCGCTCGGTTCGACCCGTTCGGAGGGTGGATCTTTGTCATCGTGTCGCTCAAGCATTCGGACTCCGCGCTTCGGGCCTACCGGATTTTGGAAGGAGACATCACCGAGGTTCCCGTCGAGGTGCTGGTTGCATCCCGCAGTGGCTAGATCGAGGGCCTCATCGTTTTCTAGTTGACGGTCTTCTAGATTCATCCCGTTCCCACCCGGTCGGCGTCGGGAGCGAGACCCACCAGCCGTAGGAGGCATCGTGTCCCAGTCCAGTCCCCGTCCCGACGGCCGTGCTGATGACGAGCTCCGGTCCCTCTCCTTTGCTCGGGACTTCACCGAGATGGCCGCCGGGTCGTGCCTGGTCACCTTCGGCCGAACCCGCGTCCTGTGTACCGCTTCAGTGGGCGAAGGCGTACCGCCGTGGCTACGCAACACTGGCCGGGGCTGGGTCACCGCCGAGTATTCGATGCTGCCGGGGTCCAGCCCGGAGCGGATTCGCCGCCGCACATCGGGTCGAGATCAGGAGATTCAGCGCCTCATCGCCCGTTCCCTGCGGGCCGTTGTGAACCTTGAGGCCATGCCTGAGATGGAGGTCACTGTGGACTGTGACGTGCTCCAAGCTGACGGCGGCACTCGAACAGCGTCCATCTGCGGTGGCTTCATTGCTCTTCATGACGCCTTTACCCGAATGGTGGCTACCGGTGACCTGTCGGCCTCGCCCATCATCGAGGAACTGGCAGCCATTTCGGTGGGTATCGTGGATGGCGCTCCCCGGTTGGACCTGCCCTACGTCGAGGACTCCACCGCCGAGGTCGACTTCAACGTCGTCATGACCGGCTCAGGTCGGTTCGTCGAGGTGCAGGGAACCGCTGAGGGCCAGGCCTTTGAACGCTCCGAACTTGATGCTCTGGTCGACCTTGCCGCCGGAGGCATCGCCGAGATCGTGTCGGCCCAGAGGGCCGTGCTGGCCACGCCACCCGCGGCCCGCCCCTGACGGTCAGATGCTCGTGATGGCGCCACTCGATGGGTGATGTGACCGACCTCCCTCGGCTGGTGGTGGCCAGCGCTAACCCCCACAAGGTGGCCGAGATAGGGCTTGTCCTCGACGGCCTGGTGGTGTTGGAGCCCCGTCCGATCGGGCTGCCCGACGTGGTAGAGGACGGCGAGACGTTGGAGGCCAACGCCCGTCTCAAGGCCCTGGCTATTTGTAAAGCGACCGGGGAGGCCGCTGTTGCCGACGACACCGGCCTGGAAGTGGACGCCCTGGGAGGCGCTCCGGGGGTGTATTCGGCCCGGTATGCAGCGTCCAATGGTTCAGGAGCCGAGGGTGATGCGGTGGCCAACACCACCCGTTTGCTGTATGAGTTGGCGTCTATCCCGGCTGGCCGTCGGACAGCCCGGTTTCGGACCGTGGCTTTGGTGTGCCGTCCCAACGGGTCTGAGCTAGTGGCCAGCGGGACCGTCGAGGGGTACATCGCCGCGGCGCCCGCTGGCGACGGTGGGTTCGGCTACGACCCAGTGTTCGTGCCCGTCGAGGGCGACGGTCGGACCTTCGCCGAAATGGGCGAGGAAAAGCATGCCATCTCCCACCGGGGTCGGGCGTTTAGGGACCTAGCAAGGCGTCTGATTGGAACTTGAGCGTCAAGGCCGATCCCGCTTGTTTGGAAGCCCTTTGCGGCCCGATTCAGTTCGGGGAGAGTTCCGCTGTAGCAAGGCCAGGTCCCAGAAACCTGTCAAACTCGGCGTCGGTTACAGGCTCGGAGAAGTGGAAGCCCTGAGCTTGATCGCACTTCAGCCGCCGCAGGATCTGTAGTTGCTCTTCAGTCTCCACTCCCTCGGCCACCACCTTCAGCGCGAGGCTGTGGGCTAAAGCGATGGTGCCGGTCACGATGGCCGTGTCGTCCCCGTCCCGTTCGCTAGCCGATACCGGGTCACGCACCTCATCTTCTTTCAGACCCGCCACGAACGAGCGGTCGATTTTTAGGAAATCAATAGGGAACCTTTTCAGGTAGGCCAACGAAGAGAAGCCGGTGCCAAAGTCATCCAGGCCCATTCGGACTCCGAGGGCAGTCAACTCGCCGAGTACCGACCCAGTTACTGGGTTAGCGGCGATCAGTGCACTCTCGGTGAACTCCAACGCCACCTGGGACGGGTTGACCCCGTTATCGGTCAGGGTGGAGGCCACTAGGTGGGGGAACATTGGATCCGAGAGCTGCCGGGCCGACACGTTCACGGCCATGGA
>JASLKB010000148.1 GCA_030747775.1 Acidimicrobiales bacterium
CCGATGGAGGGATCGTCCTGACATGGAGACCGTGCGGATCATTCCCTGTCTAGACGTTGACGCCGGTCGGGTCGTCAAAGGCGTGAACTTCGTCGGTCTTCGTGATGCCGGTGATCCGGTCGAGATGGCGGCTCGCTATGACCGTGAAGGAGCCGACGAGTTGGTGTTTCTGGACATCACCGCGTCGTCAGACGCGCGGGAGACCACATTGGACATGGTGCGCCGAGTCGCCGAGGAGGTGTTCATCCCTTTCACCGTGGGTGGCGGTATCCGGTCGGTGGAGGCCGCCCGAATGATCTTGCGAGCTGGAGCTGACAAAATCTCGGTGAACACGGCGGCCGTCGACGGCCCTGACCTAGTGGGACGTCTAGCTACTGAGTTCGGTAGCCAGTGCGTGGTGGTGGCCATAGACGCCAGAAGTAGTGGGACTACGTCGAGTGGCTTCGAAGTGTTTACTCACGGTGGGCGGATGCCGAGTGGTCTGGATCTCGTGGATTGGGTGGATGAGGTCATCCACCGAGGTGCAGGTGAGATTCTGCTGACCTCGATGGACCGTGATGGCACCAGGGACGGCTTCGACGTCGGGATGCTGCGGGCGGTGGGCCAGGTAGCCACCGTCCCACTCATCGCCAGTGGCGGGGTCGGGGATCTGGACCATCTGGTGGCCGGCGCAGTGGACGGTGGAGCGGATGCCGTCCTTGCCGCTTCCATCTTTCATTTCGGCAATTACAGCGTTGCTCAAGCCAAAGAGCATCTATCCGCCGCCGGCGTCGCTGTCCGGCCGTTACCGTGCATGTCGTGAACACAAAGAAGTCCGCTACCGACGCTGCTGTTGGAAGCACCTCCGGCAATGGGGTGATGCCCGGCCCGTCAGATCAGGACGGTCTGCCCATCAAGATGCTCAACGATCGGATCCTTGTACGTACTGATACGGAGGAAGGTGAGCGTCGCTCGACGGGAGGCATCCTCATCCCTGCCACAGCCCAGGTCGGTAAGCGCCTGACCTGGGCTCAGGTCGTGGCCGCCGGGCCAAACGTACGGGCCATGGAGGTCGACGATCAGGTGCTGTTCAACCCGGAGGACCGCTACGAAGTCGAGGTCCAGGGACACGATTACATCATCCTTCGCGAGCGCGATGTTCACGCCGTGGCAGCCCAACGGCTCGAAGAGGGAAGTACGGGGCTATACCTGTGAGCAACTACCTGTAAGCGGACACCTGCAACTCAGGCTGCCTGTCGGGGTGTCGACCGTAGGCTGGCAGCTATGACTCCTAGTCTCTCCGACATTGAATCCACGCCTATTGCTGCCACAGCGGAGCAGCTGGCAGCGGTCGTCTTCAACGAGGATGGTCTCGTTCCGGCCATAGTCCAGGAGGAGCACACGGGCCGTGTGTTGATGATGGCGTGGATGAATGCTGATTCGCTCCGGGAGACGATGGCCACCGGGCGGACCTGGTTCTGGAGCCGGAGTCGGCAGGAGTACTGGTGCAAGGGGGAGACTTCCGGCGACCGTCAGTATGTCCGCGAGGCCTACTACGACTGTGATGCTGACGTGTTGCTGCTGGTCGTGGAGCAAGAGGGCAATGGGGCCTGTCACACCGGTGAGTACAGCTGCTTCTTTCGACCGTTTGGGCCTGATTCCGGCACAGATCCGGCCCCAGAGGTCGGCTGAGTCGAGGGACGTGTTGTGACCAGCCCCGACCGGAAAGATTTTCGTGCTCTCGCCAGAAACCACGCTGTTGTACCTGTGTGGCGCGAACTGCTGGCCGACCTCACAACGCCGGTCTCGCTATACGCCCGCTGTGTAGGCGATGGAGAAGGCTTTCTGTTGGAGAGCGTGGATCGGGGCGAGACATGGGGACGGTGGTCCTTCATTGGCCGAAACCCGTCTCTGACCCTTACCTCCCGTGGGGGGACTTTGGAGGTCGACGGCGTCCTTCCGGCCGGTATTCGAAAAGACGAGGGAATGCTGGCTGCCTTGGAGGACCTCCTAGCTCACTACCGGTCACCCGCCATTGAGGGGCTCCCACCGCTACATGGCGGGTTGATGGGCTATCTGGGATACGACGTAGTTCGGGAAGTTGAGCATCTGCCGGACGTGCCGCCCGACGACCGAGGCTTTCCCGACGGGATCATGTCGGTTATTGGTGAGATGGTGGCCATCGACCACTGGCGGCAGCGAGCCGTCCTGCTGGCAAACGTGGTCGTTCCGGAAGCAACGGGCGATCCAGTGGTTGACGAAGCGGCGTTAGACGCCGCCTACGACGAGGCAAGTAGCCGGCTAGATCAGCTGGCGGCGGACGGTGCCCGCCCGCTCGACGAGCCGCTAACGCCACCGCCAGACCCTGCCGATGAACCGCCCGAGGTGGTGTCGACCATGGGTGCCGATCTGTACGCCGCCGCCGCCGAAGCTGCCCGTGAGCACATCCTGGCCGGTGACGTCTTTCAGGTCGTTCTCTCTCAGCGCTTTGACGTGGAGCTCGATGCCGAGCCCTACGACGTCTACCGAGTACTACGGCAGGTCAACCCCAGCCCCTACATGTACTTTCTACGTTATGAGGACCTCACGGTCGTAGGCGCCTCACCTGAGCCCATGGTGCAACTTTTGGAGGGACGGGTCGTGTCCCGTCCCATTGCCGGGACGCGTCGTCGTGGGCGTACCGACATGGATGATCGTCGGATGGCCGCCGAGTTGGTCGAGGACCCCAAGGAGATCGCCGAGCACGTCATGCTGGTCGACTTGGCACGCAACGACGTAGGGAGGGTGGTGGCCTTCGGCACCGAGGAGGTTGAAGAGATGATGACGTTGGAGCGCTACAGCCACGTCATGCACCTCACCAGTCAGGTGGCTGGCGAGCTGGCCGAGGGTCGAACTCCCATCGACGTTTTGCGGGCCACACTCCCGGCAGGGACGGTTTCGGGTGCCCCGAAGGTGCGGGCGATGGAGATCATCGATGCCCTTGAGCCGGTGAAGCGGGGGCCGTACGCCGGAGTGGTCGGATATTTTGATTTCAGCGGCAACATTGATACGGCCATCGCGATCCGCACGATGTTTGTCCGAGACGGAATCGCCTCGGTGCAGGCCGGGGCGGGGATAGTGGCTGACAGCGTCCCGGAACTCGAACACCTGGAATGCCAGAACAAGGCCCGGGCACTGCTAGCGACCATTCCGGCCGCTCGACGGATGACGGCTGCCCGCCGGGCTACTACCGAGTAGCGCAGTGTCTGCTGGAGCGGCGACGGCCGTCCGTCGTGACCGGGACATGGTCCGCGTGGCCGGTCCCGAAGCTCGTGCCTACCTGCAGGGCCAGCTCAGCCAGGACATGGACGCCCTAGTGCTGGGTGGGGCAGCCTATACCTTCGTCCTTCAGCCGACCGGAAAGGTAGACGCCTGGCTGCGGGTCACCCGGATCGCCGACGCTGCGTTTCTGCTGGACGTTGAGTCCGGTTGGGGCGAGGCCGTGCTGGTTCGTCTGACGCGGTTCCTGCTCCGGACTGACTGCACCGTGGAGGTGGTTGATTGGGAGATGGTGACAGTGATCGATGCCGAGCCGGACACGGTGGACATCCCCGTGGGTGGGGTCGCTATCCCGGTTGACTGGCCGGGGTTGCAGGGCGTGGACTTGCTCGGACCGTCTGTGGCTATGCCGGACGGCATGGAAGAGGTTGATGGCGCGGTCTGGGAGTATCGCCGGATCGCTGCGGGAATACCGGTTATGGCTGTCGAGATGGACGAGTCGACGATTCCCGGAGCTACCGGGGTGGTTAATCGGTCGGTGAGCTTCACCAAGGGTTGTTATACCGGCCAGGAGTTGGTGGCCCGCGTTGACAGCCGAAAGGCTGGCACCCCGACCCGCCTCGTAAGGGCCGCCGGGAACGGACCTGCACCAGTGGCTGGATCGGAGATCACGCTAAGCGGGGATCTAGCTGGTCGGCTCACCAGCGTTGCCGCTGATCCCGACGGGGTGGGGCTTGGGTTCGTTGCACTCGCTGAGGTACGGCGGGCCGTGAAAGTGCCAGCGACAGTCGATGCTGGCGACGTCAAGGTCTCGCTCCTCGCCGAATGAGGAATACGACCTAGGCAGTAGTGGGGGTGTCGGTAGCCTCCGGTTGTGGCTACCTACCTGGATCAGATCCTTGATGCCCACCGTGAGACGGCCCGCGCCGATCAGCGACCCTTAGATGTCCTCATTGACCAGGCCCGTGCCATCGCTCCCTGCCGGGGATTCGGTGACACCGTGATGGCGGTGCCTGACGGCGAACCTGCGATCATTGCTGAACTGAAGCGGCGCTCGCCGTCTAAGGGGGAGCTAGTTGCCGACCTGGATTCCGTCGAAACGGCCTCGGAGTACGTGGCGGGGGGCGCAGCCTGCCTTTCAGTACTTACCGACTTCGACCACTTCGGAGGGTCGCCTGACGACCTAGTTGCTGCCCGAGCCGCTGTGACGGTCCCAGTCCTCCGCAAGGACTTCACGGTGGATGCCCGAGACGTTTGTGATGCCCGCCTTATGGGGGCTGATGCGGTTTTGCTGATCGCCGCGGCGCTCGATGACACCGAGTTGGCCGACTTCC
>JASLKB010000149.1 GCA_030747775.1 Acidimicrobiales bacterium
TGAGACCGAAACCGGAGCGGTGCCTGACGCTGTGCTTCCGGCAGCACTTTTCCGTTTCGTGGGCCGGGAGCTCCACCGCCTGGACTAACTCACCAACGGGGACCACTATCAACTCAAACGACGCCGAGAATCGTGATGGCGGCCGCATGCGATGGCTCACCTACCGAACCGGTCCGCCTCGATCCTCGATTGACCCGACGCAACTAGGCATCCAATGGCCAGAAACCCTGCAGACCGTCGCCGCCTGTACAAGCGGATCTCGCTGCTCCTGGCCGGCATAGTCGCCGGCCTGGTGCTGATCGCCTACCTAGCCGGCCCAGAACAGAAAGAAGCCGAGATCGGACTTCGCTACGGCCTCACCCTGGACGGGAAATCCTGGTCAACAGCGATTGACGAAGGAAACATCCGCGTCGAGTTGGACCGGGATGCAGCAAAACTGCTCGCGCTCTACTCGACCGGATCGGGAAACTTCATCTCTGAACTCGACCTGGCAGGGAGCAACCCGTCCACGTCGAACCGATTCGGCAACCTGCTCTGGCCGCAGTGCACGAGAATCGCCACTGAGATCTTCATTGACCAGGACATTCCAGCGGCAACCCGTTCCCAGATGAGAGACGCGACCATCTCGGTCTTCCTCTGGCTGAAGGAACTAACCGGCCTGTACATCGTTTTGACCAAGGGGTCGAGCGAACGGGGCGAAGAGTTCTCGTCAGCAGCACAGCGAATCTCCACGCCTGACGACAACACCATTGCCATCCACTGGGTCGACAAGGAGAACACCGTGATGTCTCCGGATGAACTCGCAGCCGCAACGATGTGGGCCACCCAAAAGCGTGGTCAACAGATCCCGCGAAGCACCAGAATTCGAATCTCGAGCAACGTCTTCGACACCATGCCCGATGATGAGATCGACAGGAAGTCCAGAAAGATGGCCATCGCCCACGAACTCTCGCACGCTCTCGGAATCGGCCACTCCAACGACCCTGACAGCTACATGTACCCCGTACTCGCCCCGAGCGCTTCGATCACTCCGGCGGATCGAACGGCTCTGGCGATAGCTGGAAGCCGGGCATGTTGATCGATCACGTGTTCCTGATTGGTCCAGATCGCGTTCCCAGCGTCATCATCGCGTTCCCATGAGTCCCTTCGTTCCAGGAGTCTGAGGGTTTCTCGCCGCCCTCTCCCGGGTCCGCACAAATGGGTCCCTAGACGCGAGGGAGGTGACAGGCCACGAAGTGATCCCCGTCCAGCTGCTGCATCTGGGGTTCTTCAGTCGCACACTTCTCGATCGCCAACGGACACCGGGTCCGGAACCGACAGCCGGATGGGGGTTCGGTCGGAGAAGGAATGTCGTCACCGAGGACGGCATCGGCGACGCCAACCGATCTGGCCGGCTCGGGAGCCGACGCCAGCAGCGCCCTGGTGTAGGGATGCGCCGGCGCCTCATAGAGACGGTCAGCATCGCCGACCTCGCAGATCTTCCCCAGGTACATCACGACGACCCGATCGGTCACGTTGCGAACAACCGACAGGTCGTGACTGATGAATATGAGACTCAGGTCATAGCGGGCCTTCATGTCCTCCAGCAGGTTCAGGATCTTCGCCTGGACCGAGACGTCAAGGGCCGAGACCGGCTCGTCGCAGATCAGGATCTCCGGGTCCACGGTCAACGCACGGGCAATGGAGATCCGCTGGCACTGCCCCCCGGAGAACTGGTGGGGCCGGTGGGATGCCGCCGCTGCCGGGTCTATCCCGACCGCGTGAAGAACTTCGTCGACCCGCTCCTGGCCTTCGGTCCCGATGCCACCGTCGGACCAGATCTCGAGTCCCTCGCTGACGATGTCCCGGACCCGACGTCGGGGGTTCAACGACGAGATCGGGTCCTGAAAGATCATCTGAAGCCTCGGCCGCACATCGCGCAGGTCGTTACCTGAGAGGCCGGTCAGGTCGACCTCATTTCCCGAGTCGGGGTCGAGCACCACCCGTCCGCTGGTAGGTGGTGGGAGCTGGACCAAGGCTCGAGCCGTCGTGGACTTACCGCAGCCGGATTCTCCGACAATGCCCAGCGTCTCGCCCTTCAGCAGGTCGAAAGAGACGTCGGACACCGCGTGGACCACGCGGTGGCGACCGACCGGGAATTCCTGGACAAGGTTCTCCACCCGGAGGATGACGTCCTCTCCGCCACGGAGCTGGACGGTGCCGCGACCAGCCATCAGACCTGCTCCGCCGGACCGTCGGCCACCGCACCGACGGGCACTCCAGAGTGATGGATTTCCAACCCGGTCGCCGTGTGGCCTCGCGCAGCGTTGGCTGCCAGGGCCGTCTCGGCGGCGGGAGTGCCGACCGGGGTGTGGCACGCGACCTGATGGTCGTCACCAAGGGCTTCCAGAAGTGGGCCTTGTGCCACGCATCGGTCAGTCGTGTACCGACACCGATCCGCGAACGGGCACCCGATGGGCGGACTGGTGGTGACCGGCGGTTGGCCGGGAATCGGCATCAGGCGCGTATGGCCGGCCGAATTGATCTTCGGGATGGTCTCCATCAGGGCCTCGGTGTAGGGGTGGCTCTGCCGGGAGAAGATCTCCTCGGTGGGGGCCTCTTCCATGGTCCGGCCGGCGTACATGACCATCACCTCGTCGGTCCGGCCCTTGACGACTCCGAGGTCGTGGGTGACGAGGATCATCGACATCCCCCTCTCGGCACGGAGGTCGTCGAGCAGGTCCAAGATGTGCTTCTGGACGGTGACGTCCAGAGACGTGGTGGGTTCATCGGCGATGAGTATCCGTGGTTCGCACGCCAGGGCCGCTGCGATCACCACCCGTTGGCGGAGACCTCCCGACAACTGGTGGGGGTATTCGTCGAGCCTCCTCCCCGGTTCAGGAATCCCCACCTGCTCGAGCAGGTCGCCTGCTTGGCGGCGGGCCGCCGTTCTCGTCTCCCCGAGGTGATAGCGCAGTGACTCGGCGATCTGTTCGCCGACCTTCTTGACCGGATTGAGCGATGTCATCGGATCCTGGAAGACCATGGAGATCTCGACGCCCCAGAGGTGCTTCTCGGATTTCCGTTCAGCACTCAGGGCGCGTAGGTCACGACCGTCAAAGGTGACCGAACCGTCGACCAGGGCATAGGAGGGAAGAAGGTTCATCAGGGTCTTGGCCGTCACCGTCTTTCCGGAACCGGATTCACCGACGATTCCCATCGACTGGCCGGCTTCGAGGTCGAAGGACACCCCGTCGACGGCGTGCACCATCCCGATCGGCGTCGGGAACACCACCTTCAGGTCCCGGACGCTCAGCAACGGTGCTTGTCGACCGGTCATCGCCCTAGGCCTGTTTCTCGGACGTTGAAGAAGTCGCGGAGGTAGTCGCCGATGTAGTTGATCGACGCGAGGGTGAGGAACATCACGGTGATGGGGCCGAAGGCGACCCACGGAGAGTCCCGTAGGACCCTGCTTCCCGCACCGTTGCGAATGAGCTTCCCCCACGTCTCCCCCTTCTCGAGCGAGAGGCCGAGGAACGCAAGGCCACCCTCAGCCACGATGGCCGCGGCCACTCCCAGGAGCACCAGGGCCCCCATGGGGATCACCACGTTGGGGAGGAGTTCTCGAAAGAGGATGCGGGAGTTCCGGGCCCCAAGAGTCCTTGCTGCGATCACGAACTCCCTTTCGGCGAAGCTCATCGTCGCAGCACGAGCCAGCCGTCCCACTGGAGCAATGCCAGCGATGGCCAGCGTGACCGAGATGGTCAGAACGCTTCGATCGATCAACGTGATTATGAGGATCACCAGCACCAAGCCGGGGAAGGACAGCAGGACGAGGAACAGAAACGAAGCGAGACGATCGAACCATCCCCTCACCAGGCCGGCAACCATTCCTATGGCTCCACCAACGATGAAACTCATCGCGACGCTCATGAAGCCAACAGCCAGGGAGACCCGAGCTCCGCTGATGATCCGCGAGAACATGTCACGGGCATCCTGATCTGTCCCGAACCAGTGGTCGGCCGACGGCGGGTAGGGCGGACGTTCCCCGGGTCGGATGAAGTAGTCGGTGGGATCCTTGAGGGGAAGGACCGGAGCAAGCAGTGCCACACCGACTATCAGGATCATCCAACCCGTCGGTAGCCAGAAGCCCAGTCCGAGTCGACGCGCCTTGACCACTTCAGAGGACTCATCCATCGGGGGTTCGGCTGTGAGCTTCACTGCCGGACCCTGGGGTCGATGACCGAGTAGAGGGCGTCGACGACGAAGTTCATGACAACGAATCCTGCGGTCAGGATCATCACCAGGGCGAGTACGACGGGGAAGTCCTCACGGTAGATCGATTCGACGAACAACGTTCCGATCCCCGGTATCCCGAAGATCAGTTCCACGATGAGGGCCCCACCGAATATGCCACCGGCGTTGATCCCGAAAAGGGTGACCACCGAGAACAACGACGGTCGCAGGGCATGCCGGAAGAGGATGTGCCTCCGAGACAGGCCCTTGGCCCGGGCCATCAGGATGAAGTCCTCCTGGAGGGTGGTAATCATGTCGGTCCGCAGGAGTCGCTGGTAGATGGCGGACCC
>JASLKB010000014.1 GCA_030747775.1 Acidimicrobiales bacterium
GACCAAGACCCGACCTCCGGCCTCCAACACCCCAGCCAACGCCGAACCCGCTTTCGCCACGCTGTCAGCCAACCTCATGCCACGCCGAGAGCCGCCCGGTCGGTCCTCAAACCGTCCAGCGACCAGAGAAGCCAGCAGATTCTGGTCCACGTCCCCAATCATGATCGATCACCCTCTCGACCGGTTGGCAGTGTCGGCCCGAGCAGAGCCACCGAAGCTTCGATTACCTCATCCACGTCCACCGAGAGTACGCAGTGAGGGACTCCCTCGGTGCAAGTCGGACTGTCGACGCATCCTTCGATACGCCGACCGGGCCGCACCACAGAGTGCTCTGCCCGCCAAGGGTGATACCGCATCGGCGAGTTAACCACCCAAGGAAAGCCATCGACAGGATGAGCGGACACCACCACCGACGCCGTGCCCACCGCCGCGGCGACATGAACCGGTCCCGAGTCGTTGCCGATCAGAAGATCAGACCGACGTAACACCTCGGCCATCTGGCCGACCGACGTCCGGCCGACAAGGTCAACTGCCGAGACCACATCGTGCACGTGGTCGGCCTCCCTGCGAGCATCGTCACCACCTACCAGGACGACCCGACAGTCGAACCGCTTCACCAACTCACTCACCACCTGACCGAACCGACCACCCGGCCAACGCCTGCGAGCCATCCCAGCGCCCACAGCGACAGCCACCGTCGGCCGCTCCCTCATGTCGACGGGCAGCAACTGAGCAGCTGTCGACGCATCGTCCGGGCCAGCCCAAAAATCCAGATGATCATCATGGACTTCAAGCCCTAGGGCAAGCAGGGACGCTAGATGCCTAGGAACATGATGCTGTTGGATTTCTACGACTGTCGGCAATCCCGCCGCCACACGTCCTGCAAGGAGCGATGGTCCGCAACCCTTTCGGAAGAGCGCGTTGTCGAAAAAGGACGAGCCCCAAACTGGGTCGAGCCAGTCAGGACCGATGACGAGGTCCACCGCAGAGGTCGAACGCGCAGCCGAACGTAGGAGCCGCGCCGCCTCGAACTGGAGTCGGCGCGATCCGAATGGTGTCCCATGAGGATCCGAACCCTTCCCAGGACTCTGTACGTCCTGGGGGATCCGGACATCGACATGAGGACAATGCTCGAAGACCCCGGCGGTCTTCGCGTTATGGACCAGGGTCAGTTGGGCAGCAGGGAGATTCCGCTTGATTTCCCTGAGTACCGGCAAGAGCAATACCGCATCGCCCAGGTTGTCCCAGTGAACGACGGCGACATGTTGCACGTCGGAGAGGCTGTCTGGGCGGTGAGATCCTCGAGGCCGTAGCCGTGGCAGAACGGCGGTACCCACAAGTCGACGGAGCGGCCGGAGGAGGAAACTCCCCCACGGCATGAGGGTTGGGTCCTCCAGAGCCCTCGGCGGTCGCCTCCACCGAGACGACCTCCGGGTCGCGACGGTCAGAGCAGGGCTGACAAGGACACCAGTTGCCCCTGGTACCTCAACAGCCACGCGATCGGGGGTCTCCACCCCCCCGTCAACCACCGATCACCGGCTTGGCCCCGGCAGCGTCCTCGCTCGCCAGGTCCTTGTAGGTCACGGGTCCAACCAAGCGTCCTTCCAGGAGACGGAGAATCCGATCACAGTGACGGAGCATCGGCAGCCGGTGCGAAACCAAAACCGTCGTGTATTGGGAGCTGATCTCGGCTAGCGACTCCACCAACTCCAGTTCGGTTCCCCGATCCAGAGCTGCCGTCGGCTCATCCAGTAGGAGGACGGCAGGATCCTTGTACAGGGCCCGAGCGATAGCGATTCGCTGGACCTGCCCACCCGACAACTTCGCACCGCGGTCACCAAGGCGGGCCGATAGGCCGTCGGGCAGGGAGTGGACATGGTCGACGAGCCGGGCCCGTTCCAGGGCCCACCAGATCCGTTCGTCGTCGACCTCATGAGACTCGGCCCCGAAAGCGACATTCTCTCGGACCGAAGCATCAAGTAGGAATGACGCCTGGGCCACCAGGCCAATCCGGGACCGCCAATCGAAAAGGTGTTCAGAGATGTCCTGTCTGCCGGCGAGTACAGAGCCCTGGGTCGGAACGATCAACCCGGCGATTACGTTGAGGATCGTTGTCTTGCCGTCACCCGAACCCCCTACGAGGCCAACACACTCACCTGCGCTCACCGCAAGTGACACACCATCCACTGCGCTCGTCTCGGCACCCGGGTAAGTGACCGTCACCTGCCTCACCTCGATTTCGATGCCCGGATCGGTCCATCCGTCTATCGGCCGAAGCGACACCTCCTCCACAGGGCCATCGAAGACCGGTTGGATAAGGTCAAGCGCTGGTGACCCGTAGTTGACGTTTCCGACCGCCACTAACAGTCGGTTAGCCGACGGCAGGACCCGGAAGCCGACGTAGCCGACCAGGGCCATCACCCGAATGCCATCGTCTTCGGCCCCCGACCTCCAGAAGATGAGAACCATGATGGCGATGACGGCGGCCAAAAGGCCCTCGAGTACTAGTCGAGGCGAATTGGAGAGAGTGAAGTAACGCCAGTAGGAGCGAGCGAGGCGCATTCTGTCGGACCGGTAGCGTTCGACAAACTGGCTCTCCGCTGTCGCCAGCTTGATCTCCCGGAAGCCGCCAAAAAACTCCTGAACCTGCTGGAGACAGGCCGCAGCATCGTCCTCGGCTTCGGCGCCCCAGCGAACTATGTACCGGCCGAACACCTGGTAGCCCAACAGAACCACTAGTCCGACGCCTCCCAGCACCGCCAGAGACAACATCGGCATCATCAGTACCAGAACGGTTAGAACTCCGCCCATGACGGCAATCTCAGTCACAGCGGCTAGCACTCCGAGCAAACTCTGCCGGATCAGCATCTCGGAGGAGTACCAGGTATTCCGAAGAAATTCGCCTGACCGCCTCTCGCCGTGCTCGACCATCGGACTCCGGGCGTAGTGGTCCAGGATCCGGCTACTCAGCGACCCTGCAAACTGCTGCACCCGGCGAGACTGGAGGTGTACTTCCACAATGGAGAACGTGACCCTGAGGAGTGCGTAGGTCAGCGTTGCCCATACCAAGAGCGCCATGACCCCGTCATCAGACATCGACGGAAAGAGTCCATCAACAAAGGTCGAGCCATCCGAAGTGAACCTCGAAAGGAGGGTAAAGATGACGGTGGCCCCGAAGGCCTCGAGCAACGCTGCACACAGGCTGAGAGAAACCAGAACATGGAACTGATGTCGTTCCCCGGGCAGGAGGAGCCTATGAATGCCCCGGGCCACGGCGATGAGTCGCATCGGGGCCCGAGGCTACCGGGCCGGCCTAGTCGGGCCCGGTCACCGAGCGCGACCTCAGCCCGGCCATACCCCCTCGTACCGGAACCGATTAGCCATCGAATGGACCCTCGGCACCTGGAACACCGTGGAAACCCGGCGGACGAGGTAAAGCATCAGGAGACGGGGAGACCGGAGGACGGGCCAAGTGCACTGGGACGGTGCCGGCCAACAGACGTCGTGAGTCTCAAACACCGTCTCTAAGAGACCCGCTCGATCGAAGAAGCGTCGCTGGCCACTAGCCGAGACCAGGTGCACGTGATAGGGCGATACGTCAGTCGGACGCCGACCACCGACCACCGCCGAGAGGCCGAGAAAGGCATTGAATAACGATCGGTTGGCTTCCAGTGGCCCCTCGACGAGGAGCGTCCCACCCGCCTGCAATAGTCGACAAGCATCGGCTAAGACGGCACCTGGATTGGGCACATGCTCGAGGACGTCGCCAATGTGGACCATGGCCGCCGATGCCCGAAAACCAGTTGCCTGCTCGAAGGTAAACACCGGACAGCCCGAGCTAGAGGCAGCCGCCTCCACACCATCAGGATCAATGTCGAAGCCAACGGCCTCCACTCCCGCAGCCGCAACCTCAGCCAACAGCGCCCCACTACCACACCCGTAGTCCACGAACCGATTCGGCACCCGAGCCAGCACCCGACTCAGCACCCAATCCACGGCACGAGGATCATCGCACTCTCCAGCCGCCTCCGAATCCTCGTTGTACTCCCGTCCGTAGAGGGCGTCGAGTTCCTCTACTAAAGGCATCGGAGCCAACGCACGCGATCCGCAGGACGGACACCGGACATACCGCCGAATAACTCCGGCGAAGTCGACCGGTCTCCGAACAGACCTGATGGATTCGACCACGCCTCCACACCAAACGCAGTCGGGCAATCCAGTCTTCGATGTCACTGCTGCAACTCAAGCCGGCGTCGTCTATTGACGACCTGTTCTCCACCTACACAGGCCATCACCACCACCAGCCAAAGGATCTGTCCGCGATGGCGGAATGCCGTCCCGAGATTGCCCTGGGTCATAGACGCGACCCCACCAATGCCGAGGAGCCAGGTCGAACCGAAAACGAAGAGGCCACGGTGCTGGACCCACATGCGCCCTGAAGACCGCAACGCGAATAGGTAGAGGACCACCCATCCCAGTCCCTCAACCGCCGCCCAGCGTAGGTTTCCACTGCCCCCCTCCCAGATGAATGGGCGGAGGAAGAACGCGCTCAATCCTTGGGGGACCGCACTCAGATTCGAAGATACAGAGTTGTCGACGAGCATGCCCCGTCCATTGAATGAACGCACCACGTCGAGCTTCCGTCCATCCACAGTCACCTGCTCCACCGTCCGACTGACAATGGCCACCGCACCTGAACCTGAACCCGAACCCACGGTTCCACCGGCCTCGATAATGAGCATTGACGTGGTAGTGATAGTTGGGTCCGGCAACGAGACCTCCACAGCCACCTGCTCCGGCGCCGGCCCCACATCTGGTGCCGGCAGAACCTCGTCCGTCACATCGGGTTCCCGCCCCTCCACAGCCACCTGCTCCGCTGGCCGACTAACCGTGCCTGTTGTCGCAGAACCCACTCTCTCCTCGACCTCGATATTGGGCGCCGACGTGGTGGCGATAGCTGGGTCCAGCAACGAGACTGGGTCCAGCAACGAGACTGGGTCCAGCAACGAGACTGGGTCCAGCAACGAGACCTCCGCACTCGACTCCTCCTCGACGGAGATGGGAACGAAGGATACGTGAGCAGACTCTGCCTCCATTGACATCCAGGCGCGTACGGTGCCCAGCCGCGGAACTGCGTTCTCAACGAGGACCAGGCCAGCCGGTCCGGTCCCGGTGAGCCATGGGCCCGCCACGAGGACCGTCAACGCGATCCCGATGCGTAGAGCCCGAGAAGACGACGCCACCAAGGACACCGGCAGGATCGCCCAAGCTGTTACTACTGCCGTCTGGTCGCGTACCCAACCAAGTATGACCACAGCAACGAAGAAGCCGACACCGAGTGCGACGAGACGTCCACGCGAAGCCGGACCCACCCACTCACACACGATGAGCCCCACGAGAACAAGTACCAAGCCCACCAGCGTCTCCCGGAGGACAACGCTCGAGTGGAGGATGGCCGAAGGCCACAACGCTGCTAGCAGACCTCCCGCCAATGTCCATTGGACGGACACGAGGCGTCGAAGAATGGCCGCCACGACAGCCGCTCCCAGCGAGCCGTAGATAACCGATGGGATCAACAGGATCCATCGTTCAGGCCCGAAGAGCCAGACCAGAGCGTGGATCTGCCACATGTAGAAACGGATCGAGTCGTACAGTTCAGCCCCGTAACCACCACAGCAGAACTCGTCGATTCGCGACGAGACCGCGAGGGTCCCCAACTCGATGTACTGACCCTCATCTGGGATGACCACGCCATCACGAACAATGGCGAGAATCACGACGGCCAGTATGCGAACCACGGTGGCCACCAATAGAACCGTCAGGACCGGTCGCTGAAAAGCACGAGCCCTCAGCATCATCACCACGTCTCCAACCTCGGCACTGCGACTACGAACGTGCCGCCCCACTCCCTAATAGCCGACAGTTGCTCTGCCACCTCATCACGGAGGTTCCAGGGAAGGATTAGGACATGACTTGGTCGACGACGAAAGATCTCATCCGGCCCAACCACCGGAATCCTGCTCCCCGGCAGGAGACAGCCCTGCTTGGCAGGGTTCCGGTCGGCGACAATGGGAAGTAGCTCCGGCCCGATCCCCGAGTAGTTCAGGAGGGTATTCCCCTTGGCGGCCGCACCATACCCAACCACCTCCCGACCGTCTGCCTTCGCTGTCCCGAGAAAGTCGACCAGCACTTCCCTAATGACGTCCGTCCGCTCCTGGAAGCCCTCGTAGAACCCGGAAGACGCCACGCCACGTCGCTCTTCAGACTGCCGGACCTCTACTAAGCGGCCAGTCGAGGCGTGCACCCCAGTCGACCTGGGCTGAGCGAACACCCGGAGGCTGCCACCATGAGTTCCAAGGACCTCCACGTCAAATAGGTCCATCCCGGCTAGCCGGAATACCCCCTCAACAGCCGTCAGGGACAGGTAGGAGAAATGCTCGTGATACACAGTGTCGAACTGAGCGTTGTCCACCAGTTCCACGAGATGGGGGAACTCGAACGTAGCTACGCCATCATCAGCCAGTAACAGTCGACAGCCGGTGGCGAAGCCCACGATGTCCGGGACGTGGGCGAGCACGTTGTTAGCCGCGAGCAGATTGGCCGCCGGTCGGATCGAGCGGAAGCGGCTAGCTGATTTGACAGTAAGGAACTCCTCCACGACGTCAATCCCTCTAGCCCGAGCCGCCTCGGCAGTGCTCGCCGTCGGTTCGATCCCCGTGCAGGGGATCCCTGATTCCTTAAAGAACTGAAGGAGTGTGCCGTCGTTCGTCGCCACCTCCACGACGTGGTCATCGGGACCAAGATCGAATCGGGCGACCATCTGATCTCGGTACCAGCGACAATGCTCCACCCAGGTACTCGAAAAACCGCTGAAGTATGCGTAGTTGCGATCGAAGAGTCGGTCGGCCGAGACGAAGTCTTCTGTCTGAACCAACCAACAGCTCTCGCATACAAGTACACGCAAGGGAAGGCGAGGTTCCGGATCGCCGGCGGTGGCCTCTGTCACGTAGGCATTTGACGGTGGCGAGGACCCCAGATCCACGAAGACCCGGTCCACTGCAGAACCGCAGTGCCGGCATATCACCAGCCGAGTCCCGGACCGTCGGGATCCACTAGAGGATGTGCCCAGTCCCGATCCGAGACCCTGATCGGCGACAGCGGCCAGTCGATACCGATAGTCGGGTCGTCGTGTCGGACCCCAAGCTCCGCCGACGTCTCATAAGGTCCGCCATGGATATAAAGGAGTTCACAGTCGTCTACTAGAGCCTGGTGCCCGTGGGCCACGCCCTCGGGCACCAGCAGGCTGATCGACTCCTCCGCGTCCAGAACGAGGCCGAACCAGTCGAGATATGTGTCGGATCCAGCACGGAGGTCGACGGCCACGTCGAACACTCGCCCTCGGAGGCAGTTGATCAACTTCACGTCTGCGGCCTGTGGGCCCTGAAGATGCATGCCCCTGACGGTCCCTTGATGAGGCGTCACCGTATGGTTGACCTGAGCGACTACCAGATCGATCCCGTGGGCTCCGTGCCCCGTTCGGTCGAAGATTCGATCCAAGCTCCCTCGCTCGTCTCGGTGGGGTGACCGCCTGACGACCAGTAGGCCGGCCAGGGGCGTCGTCGTGACCTCTATCGGGCGAGTCACCACACCCGCCAGGGCGGATTGCCTGACGACCAGAGGTTCTCGAGATAGTTCCGGTCGCGAAGGGTGTCCATGGCATGCCAGAAACCGTCGTGCCGATAAGCGCACATCTGGTCAGACTCAGCTAGACGCATCATCGGCTCGTCCTCCCAGCTCGTAGCGTCCCCGTCGATCAGGTCGATGCAATCGGGATTCAACACGAAGAACCCGCCATTGATGTACCCACCGTCACCACGGGGCTTCTCAGCGAACCCGGTCACCCGTTCGTCGTCCAGGACGAGAGCCCCGTAACGGCCGGGCGGCAAGACTGCTGTCACCGTGGCCATACGACCATGACCACGGTGGAATTCGACGGTTGCGTTTATGTCAATGTCACTCAGGCCGTCCCCGTAGGTGAAGCAAAAGTCCCGGTCACCCGCGACATACTCGGCCACTCGCTTCAGTCGCCCACCAGTCTGCGTCTCATCGCCGGTATCAACCAGCGTGACCCGCCACGGTTCGGCATGTTGATGGTGGACCTCCATCTCGTTGGCCTCCATATCGAAGGTCACGTCGGACATGTGAAGGAAATAGTTGGCGAAGTACTCCTTGATGACGTAGCCGCGATAACCACAGCAGATAACGAACTCGTTGATGCCGTGAGCCGAGTAGGTCTTCATGATGTGCCAGAGGATTGGATGGTTGCCCACCTCGACCATGGGTTTCGGCTTCACCCCAGTCTCTTCGGACAGTCGGGTGCCGAGTCCCCCTGCCAGGATGACCGCCTTCATGCAACAGACCCCATATAGACAGCCAACGTACCGGATGACACGGTTGTCAAGGGGTCCCCTCCCCGGCCTCAGCGACGTCGGCGTAGGCATCCAGCAGAGCGGACACTCCGGCGTCGAGGTCAAAGTGGTCTGCTGCTAAGGCCCGACACCGACCTGGAGTTCCCGAGTCTGCTACCAGCGCCTCAATTTGGTCCACCGCATCGACGAGCGAGCCGGGTCTCGCCGACCCTTGGACCACGCCTGCTCTCCAACTTTCGACGAGGCCGGCGGCATCAACCAAGCCCGGATTGACCACTACCGGCCGACCGACGGCAAGAAACTCTCCGATCTTGGTCGGCATGGCGGCGCTTAAGCTGACCCCTGCGTCGTCTCGACAGATACACAGCCCCACGTGGCACGAAGCGACCAGTTCCGGCATCTCCTCGGGAACAGCCGACACCCGGGAAACCTCCATCCCGATGAAGTCGTCCTCCCATTCCGTGACCCCGGGAGACGCCACAACCAGTTCGACCGGCCGTCGCCGCTGAAGTTCGGCCACCACGGCCAACATGGCATCAACGTCGTAGTACCGATTCAACGTGCCAGACAGGAGGACCCGAATCGGACCGCTCCCCGGCATGGGACTCATTGCGAACCGGTCGAGATCCACGCAAGTCGTGACTACCCGCGTCCGATCGGCTAGTTGCACGCCGTGTCGCCGCTCAAGTTCGTCGACGACCGACGCTGTCAGCGTTACCAATGCGCTCGCCCTCCAAGCCGACCGGCGCTCGACCCACCGGAAAATCCGCTCTTCGAGCGAGCCGGCACGCACAACCCCGGTGGCCACCTTCTGGTCGACCCACAGCGACCGTACGTCCCAGAGCCACCGGTCGACACCAGCCAGCATGGTCGCCGCCGCGGCCATGTCGCTTCGAGCATGCACCAGCTGAGCACCACGCAGGAGCCGACTCGCCCTGACCACCCGTCCGAGACCTCCCACCGGCCCTCGCCGTCCGAATGGCTGCGGCCGCCAGGCCACCCCCCCATCGGCGAGGCGTCTAGCCACACCATCATCCGAGGACTCCTCGAAAGTCACAAGGTCTAGGCGAAGACCCCGCTCGGCTAGACGCTCCACATAGGCCAGGACCTGAGAGGCTCCCACCGTGCTAGTAACCGAGTCCATCGATAGGTAGGTGACAACTGGGAGATTCTCGACAGTCCTCATACGGGCCCCAGCCCGATACTCCTCAGGACCGTCAACCACTTCTCCTCCAACGCGCTATCGGCGTATGGCCCCACGGCAGCCTGCTGGCCGGCCCGTGCCGCCTCTGACAGTCGGGCAGGCTCTTTGCCCACAGATTCGAAACACGTTCTCCAGTCATCCAGCCCATCGCACAACCAGCGGTCACCAAGCCCGGCGACCGTCATAGCCCGGCGATGAGCAGGGCTCGACGATGCAACGACCGGGAGGCCCAGCCGCCAAAAGATCCGCATTCGGTTCTCAGGCTTTCCAGCAGCAAACGGGGCATTGAGGTCGACCGGCACGACCGCGAGGTCTGCCGAACCGGCGACCTCCACCAGGCAATCCACGCTCCACTGGTGTAGTTCAATCGGTACACCCCAATCAGCCACCAGGTCAGCCGTCCGTCGGACGACAAACCGGTTCATGTAGCGAGGTGCCTCTAGGTCGGTCACCAGGTGAAGACAAACGGACCGCCGATCGGCCATCGACCGCAAGGCAGGCAGGATGGCACTGACCGCGGGAAGGGTCGCCGTTAACCCCTCCCACACCAATTCCAGCCGATCCGACCGAGGGCCAGAGGGCTCGACGACTGGAAACTCGCCGTGGAGATCGAGGATCGGATGCACGTTGTCGTTGAAAGCCGACACAGCCTCTGCTTGGTCACCTGTACTGCACACCACCGCGTCAGCCCGCTGGAGCAACCTCTCGAGGGCCCGTCGGTAGCTAGCTACCGGCCGGGCCGACTCCCCGCCCACCCACTTGGCCACCCCCCGCACCGCCCGTCGGATGCTGAAGTCCTCGGCTAGGTATGCGTCGGGCAGGTCCACCACTATCCGGACGTTCGGCGGTGCGTCCACCCACCTGGTTACGTCAGCACTCGGCGACAGGATGTAGCAGTCGTGGCTCGACCATCGGTCGACGACATCCAACGCCAGACCGCGCGACCGGGCAAACCGGGGGAAGCGCCGGCGATCGAACGGCCGATCCATAGCCGGACCATGAGGAACGTAGCCCACAGAGAGTCCCGACCAGCCAGTCACGGGGACGCCCTGCGGAGTTCCCTGTCGGCCCATCGGACCGAGGTCAGCGCTAGCGCTCCGTAGCCGATGACGCACGCCCATGCAGCACCCTGTAGGCCCCAGGTCGGAATCATCACCAGGTCCAAGGTGCCCACGACCACTGCGCCGACCACTTGGGGCACTCCGATGCCCACCGGCCGAGCAAAGGCCACCAATACGGCTTGGTACATAAGGTGAATACAAAGCAAAGCCTCGGCGAGGGTGACCACTATCAATATGTCCCGCGCCTCCCGGAACCCATCCCCAAATACCACCGGGAGAACTTGATAGCCGACCACCACCGATACACCGAGAACAAGCCAGTGAGCAGCCGTGAACCGCATGATGGACCGGCGCACCGACGGCACCGAATCCAGGCCGCTCCGCCCACGGTCTGCAATTACCTGGCCAAAGGCCTTAGGAAAGATTCGCAGAGTCTCAGGAATCGCCAAAGCGATGGTGAATAATCCTACGGATCTAGCTCCAGCCGCCACCGCCAGCAGGATCCTGTCGATCCGTAGCGCGATGAACAATGAGATTGACCCCAACATCGGCGAAAACCCATCAATCACCAATTCACGCCAAGGGTGCTGCGCAGCCCCACGGCCTGAAGCTCCTGTTCTAGACCGGGCCCCCAGCCACAGAGCCCCAGCAGCCGGGACAACCGCCATGACCAGAACAGCCGTAGTGGACGAAAGATCACCGCTATACCAAAGTCCAATGATTCCGACGATCTCGAGAACAGCAATCACGCACTCAGCAGCGAGAACAGCGCCGTAGCGACGGAGTCCATAGTGCAAAAACACCATCGAGTTGAAGGCCATAGTTGATGCACTCAGCAACACCGCAGAAAGGCCGAATGCCCACGAAAATTGAATCGAGAAGGCAGAAACCACCAGCACGGCACCCGATGCCAATACGACCTGAAACGGCAGGAGAGCAACTGTCAACCTGAGGACGTCAAGCGGACCAATGGTGCCATCCCCCTGGAGCAACCGGAGCCGCCCACTGGTATGCGTGCCGAGGTCCGCCAAGTTGGTCGTAGCCCAAGCAATGGTAAAGACCAGAGCGATCTCGCCTCGCCCCTCAGGGCCCAAGGCGCGTGCGGTGATCAGTACGAGTGCGAAACCGGCAACGGCATTCGACATTCGCGACAGCAGCACGATGAGCGCCTCTCCCCGGAGACGATCCGACCACCCAAATGGGAGCCGCATGGTCACGACACCCAACCGTCGAGAGGTCTACTCAGCCGAGCCCGGAGCCATCGCCGGAGCCGACGACTAACCGCCCGAATCGGCACGGTGACTAAGCGACGACTATCGCGACAAGCCGCCGACCATAGATACCCAAGTCCACGACGGATCTGACCCTTACGAAGGTGCACGTAGCCCATATGGGCGTCCAAGTTGGCCCGGCACCGCCGCTCACCCGCCGGATCCAAGCCATCGGCGAACACCTGGTCATGCAACCGTTCAAGGTCTGAGGCCAATCCACTCACCTGCCGGTGCATCTGTCCGGCATGAATCCGATACCTAACGAGAACATCGGGAACCACGTCGAACGAACCGAGAACTGCCATCCGCAGGGCGAAGGCCAGATCGGCCGATACCGAAAACGTCGGATCGAACCGCCGGAGCTGGTCAATGGCCCTACGGCGAACTAAGGCCGTCGATGCGAGGGCTAAACCATTCCCCTCAAGAGCCAACCAACGGTCCAGCACTCCATCGGCGCCCCGGTGGACGACCACTGCCGTCCTCCGGCCCGTCCGGTCGTCCATAAACTCGTATCCACAAGTGCAAAATGGCGAGCCATTGTGGCCCAGGCGTTCGAGCTGGCGCTCCAACTTGAGCGGATGCCACAGGTCGTCTGCGTCTAGTAGCGCCACGAACTCACCGCGCGACTCCTCGATCCCCAGATTACGAGCTGCCGCAACACCACTGTTCTCCGTCCGGATCACACGAAGGTCCACCGCCTCCTCGATGCCGACGCGCTGCGCCTCCTCGTGCCCATTATCAGTGGACCCGTCGTCGACGATCAATATCTCGAAGTCGGTGAAGGTCTGGCTGGCGACAGAACGCAGCGTGGATGCGATCCAGTTGCGACCCTGGTACATCGGGACCACCACGCTGACCAGTGGTCGGCAGTCGGTCACTCGTCGTCCGTTCGTCTCCGACCGACCGCTACCCACCATGGTGGTCCGTCGGCAACCATCACGTGCTCGAGACCGATGCCCTCCATTAGGGCGATCACCTCATTACGGCTGTAGCGCTTCTCCAGAAGGGTACCAAACCGATCAAGCGCGTCATTCCGCATCACGTAGAACGACCGATTCCGATATTGGAAGAGCGGTACCCACGACGACCGAATGCCGACCCGATCCAGTCCGCGAGCGAAACGGGCCAATGGCCAATAGACGACTACGGCCAACAGGTCAGCCACCAGCGCCCTGAGCGGTCGTGGCAGCCGTGCCACGAACTGACGCACGAAACCCACCGCTTTGAGCAGAATCCGTTGGATTACCGCTCGGTCCGAAAGGTCGTGGTACAGGTAGACGAGAAAAGGAGCCCCGGGCTTCAGTAGCCGGACGCAGGACCAGGCAGCGTGTTCCGTATCCGGAATGTGATGGAGGACGCCCAGGGAATACCCGAAGTCACACGAGGCCTCTTGGAGTCCAATGCTGCTCAGATCCTCGTGACGGAAGGCCACGTTGTCGTAGTCGGCAAGAGTCTGGCGCGCGACTTCCAAGGCCTCATCGCTGGCATCGATGCACCATAGGAGGCCCACGCGCGGTGCGAAGAACCTCGCCCACCGACCCGACCCACAGCCAGCATCGAACCCCACAGCATTGTCCGGTAGGTCGCCCCACGGAAATATCGCCGTGTAAAGGTCGAACATCTCCTCCAACTCATCGGCGTCGAGAAACCGGTTGGAGAATCGGGACCACTCGTCGCCGAACCCGTCGACGACTCGGGGATCCAGGTTCCGGTCCTCACCGCGGTCCATGGTCATCCCTCCCCCAGGTGATAACGAGCTTGGGCGATGACGTCAGCCCCGAGGTGTGAACCGAGGAGTCGATGGCGGTCCACCAGTTCCTCGGCTCGCTGGACTCTCCCAATCGAGGCATAGAACAGCGCAGCCTCGGCGACCAGCGATGCTGCGTATGGATCATCGGCAATCGCTTGTTCCAGCGCCGTCGCCGCATCCTCAAGAAGGTTCAACTGAACAGCCGCAACTGCGACGTTCACCGACGATCCGGGACGACCCGGACGCAACGCTTGGTCCCTCTGGTACTCCTGGAGGGCCAGGTCGGCCCGACCTACGGACAGGAGGGTGTGGCCGTAAGCCTCCGCGTGTCGACCGTTCCGGTGTTGCAGATCTACCGCCTCCTCCATATAGGCCACCGCACCGGCGAGATCACCGGCATCCATTGCTTCAACGGCCCGATGGGCTGCACGGTCAGCGCGCAACGGTGCCAAGATCGGAATAGCGACCACAAACACCCCCACGAACGCCACCGTCGGCACCAGCCACCTAGGCAACCTGCGATCGATCCGGCGTTCCTCGAAAAGGTCGTCCCCTCCCCGCGCCACGAGGACAGCCCCCAGAAGCCAATGAACTACGCCCAGTGCCGGGATATCGACCGAAATGGCCGATTGGAGATGAAACCCCACCCATGCACTCAAGAGAGCCACCGCCTCTAGGCGACCGTCACCTTCGGCGCGCCGGACGGCCCGGATACCGAACCAACCAATGACGCCGACCAGGGCGAGATAGGTCAATCCAAGCACCAAACCTCCGCCAGTGAACATGCCCAGGACGACACTGTGGATCGAGTCTGTCCTTGTGACCTCCTCCGTCACGGCGTGCTCTACCGGCCGGAGGGCGGTGTAATAGGACTCGAAGGTCTCCAGACCGGTACCGAAGATAGGACGCTCCGACAGGATCTCCAGGCCAACCTCGAAGAAGCCTCGACGGGTCGACAGCCCATCCCGGAACTCTCGCAGCAAGAACGGGCCCGCCAAAAACAACCCACCGATACCAAAGCAACCCAATGCCGCCAGGCGCCAACGGAGTGGAACCGCTGCCAAACGTCTCCCGCCAACTGCCAGGACACCGGAGCCACCATCCTGCCATACCCGCTCCCGCATCATGATCAATGCCACCAAAGCACCGAGCGCTACACCCACCACCAGAACCGACATTGCCTCAGGCCGGGGATCAACAAGGGGGTACAAGAGCACGATCACTGCCAACGGAGCACTCAAGAGGCCCGCCTCCAGCCTCCGTTCTGGTACTTGTAATAGCACCCAGCAGGCGAGCACCCCTAGCGAGGTCACCGCAACCACATTGCCCTGGAACGACGACATGTGGGCAATACCGCCCATGGCGAGTACCAGAAGGCTCGTTGCTCCGAATCGGATCGGCCTCGCCACATCACGGCCGAGAACGAACCGGAGAGTGATGGGAACGACGATGGCAACAAGTGCGGAGGAGAAGTTCGGGTTGCCAAGGGTGGAGAGCGCGTCGACCCCAAAGGAGATCTGGTCTGCCCATTCGAATGGATCGTTTCCAGATGCCTGCAACAACCCATAGCCCGCCACAAGACCCTGGGTCCCAAGTAGTGCGAGAAGAAGTGGCCGACAAGACCGGGTACGAAACGTTTGAGAGCCCACGTAAAGCAGGACCACAAAGGCGAGATAGGTCGCCGCTCCAGCACCACGGGCGTGCAAACCAGTCAGGGCAGTCCAGCGCAACGGCGAGGCAGCAACTGTAAGAGAAAGGCCAACGACAAAAAACGTCGCCGCCCACCGGAGAGCGCCAGGCCAAAGCCACCTTCGCCCATCACCGCTGACGGCCACCACATGACAGCCCGCCGCCCCGAGACAGATCAATAAAGTGGCGACCACCTGCGGAACGATGAATACAGACTGGGTGGACCGTAGGAAGAAGGCAGGGACCACTGCCGCCAAACAGAGCAAACCAGCGCGGACTTCAGCCATCGACAGGCCCCCTCGCTGACGAAGCAACGGAGAGGCGGCCACCCAACGAACCCTATTGCCTGACACCCCCTACCGACCGCCAGCTCGCCTACCTGATCCGGGACACGCCGGCTCTCGATTCTCACCGCAGACGCGGAGGGGCCCCGCACCTAGGTGCGGGGCCCCTCTCAGGTCTAGTCAGGCAGAGCCTGAATCAGTACCTAGTTGATGATTGACCGGTACGCCGCAGTTGCAGCGTTGCCCTTGACGTCAGTAGCTGCGACACCAACGACGATCGTCGATGTGCCCGAGATCAAGTTCTCGGTCGCCGAGGTGCTGAGGTTGGTCACCGTCATGGTGCCAGCATCCCAGTTCGCGGCACTCAGCGTCACCGTGTTAGCAGCATCAGCCACGGTGTTGGCGTCGAAGTCGGTGTCCACGGACAGGCCGGTAGTCCAGACCGTCCGGTTCATCGCCTCGTTCATCGTCAACGTCATCGTGGTGACCGTGCGACCACCAGCGAAGGCCGTCCCCGAAACAGCCGCATCCATCGAACCGATCGTCACCACTGAGGCAACGAAGTTCGACGAGAACGTGGCATCCGCGTTCAGCGTTGTGATGAGCGCGCTCGCCGTGTTACGGCTCGCTGCCACAGCAACCGGGGTCTTGATGACGACAGTCTTGTCAGTGGTGTTCACCGTGACGTTGGTCGTCGCCGTGCCCTCGATCATCTCAGCGGTCCAGCCGTTGCCCTTCGAGCCAGGTGCGACACCCGTGCTCTTGGCCACGACCTTGATCGCACCGGTGCTCGCCGACAGGGTCGCCGTAGCGGCCGTGTGGGCGGTCGACGCGATCGTCGCCGAGCTGATGCTCGGCTTGGTCGAGTCGCTAGACGCCGTGATGACGTAGGTGCTCGCACCCGCGTTACCGGCAACGTCAGTTACGCCGCTCTTATCCACGGTGATCGTCTCACCGGTCACGATGTTGCTACCAGTCACGATGTGCCAGGTGTTGGAGTAGGCGCTCTTGGTCACCGACGAGAACGTGTTGCTCTTGTTGGAGCTCAGATCCCCGACGGCGAAGGTGCCCGACGCCAGCGCCGAGTCGAAGGTAACGGTTGCATTGGCCGAGCCGATGTAGGCCTTGCCAGCCGAGACGGTCGGACCAGTGATGTCGTTACCAACCGTGAACGACGTCGCCGCCGAAGCACGGGTGACCCCGTTGGCGGTGATCGCCGCGATGGTGATGACATCACCGACGGCCAGAGTCTCGGACGTGCCTGATGCACCGTACAGGTAGAGCGTGGCGCTCTTCTTGTCAGCTGCGCAGATCACGTAGTCAGAACCCGAAATCGTGCTGTTGTTCTTCTTGTAGTTGGTCGTGAGACCGGCACCCGTCGAGTCCTTCACGCAGGTCATGGCCTCGGAGAACGTGAAGGTCACGCTCGAGGCGCCTTCACCCGGGGTAGCCGACACGGTCGGGGTCACCTGGGTAACGGCGGTCTTGGCCTCGGCCAGGACAGCGTCCGAGATCAACGAGGTCGTACCAATAGCGCGAATCTGCGAGATGGAGCTGGCAACCGTACCCAGATAGGTGCTGGTCGACGAGTGCAGCGCGGAGCCGCCACCATCGGTCAGCAAGATCACCGAGTTGTCGGCGCTAACGGCAGCGTAGAGACCGCTGGCGTCTGCGCTCTGACCGTTACCGGCCAGACCAATAGCGCTGACGGCGTCGTAATGCGTGGCGCCGTCCACAAGCAGGGCGGTGTCGATGGTCATGCCCAGGCCGTCAAGCGTGGTGCTCTTTTCCATGAACGTGGCAACCTCGACGGCCGTGTCATAACGGGTGGCGCCGGAAACCCGGGTCACCTCGATAGCGGTCGTGTTTACGATCGCACCGACCTCCGTAGCGATGGCAGCCGATACAGCCGAAGTGCCACCGACGACGATGGCCTGCTTGATGGCGTTGGTTTCGCTATCAAGGATGGCCTGGGTGCCGGCAGTCAGAGCCTCACCCTTGGTCAGCAGAACCGGGAAGACCTGCGAGTGCGCCATGGCGCCAACCGACAATGCGTCGGGGAAGTTCTCGCCGGTCGCGATGATGACGGCCTTGCCGCCGTCGTAGCTGCCGATGCCACCGATGCTCTGGATCTCGTCGTACACGGCGTCAGCGGTCGCATAGCGATCGTCGCCTGAGATACGAGAAACGGTGTAGCCGAGGTCTTCCAGTTGTGTAGCCACGTTGGCCGAAACGGCTGCGGTACCACCGACGATGTAGACCGTCGCGGTGCCTGATGCAGCAGTGTCGAGAGTGCCGATGGCGTTAGCCGTGGAACCCAGGAGGCTGTCGGGGTTGGTCAGGATGACCGGACCGTCGACGGCGCCGGCCAGAGCAGAAGCCGCAAGGCCATCGGGCCAGTTGGCATCCGCGCCGGAGACGAGGACCATCTTGTTGGTTCCGCTCGGGTAGGCCTTAGTGGCCGCCAGGGCGGAGGTGGCGTACCGGTCGATACCGGCGGTACGCGCCGTCTTCGGGGTCTGCGATGCAGACGCCGAAGACGAGGTAAGTGCGAGACCAGCGCCAGCCACGAGGACGGCCAAAAGGCCGGCTACGAGGCGGGTGCTAACCCGCTTCCGTTCATTCTTCAAGGTTTTCTCCCTGATCGATGTGTTGAATAGTCAGAGCCTGGCCTGCGAAAACCGATGAAGCGGGCGAGCCGCTGCGACACGTGGAACACCGACGAACGCCATCCCAGAGGACGGAACCCGTCGACAGCCCATGTGACGAAAGCCAAGTTGTCCGTTCCCTCAAAACGGGGGAACACGGAAAGGGTACCGGGATAGCCAGCGAGTTACAAGCATTTGCGCCACCACATCGGCACAGAAGCTGAGATCCTTACTCTAACAGGCCAGTAGCACCCGAACGGTGAATCACAGTAGCGAAGCGGCCACCCTCTGTGACCAGCGAGGCCCCAAAACCGCGCGGTTCGGTGAGGGCAGCCAGTCCAGCTAGTTTTCGGGAGTGCCGGAGAATTTCTCAAAACCCTTGAAACAATTCTCAAAACCCTTGAAATAATGGGAAACTGGCCCGATCAAGTCCCCTGATGACCCGCCCATGACCACCTCGGACACCACAAAACACCACCTCGGACACCACAAAACACCACCTCGGACACCACAAAACCACCTTGGACACCACCACCACCCCTTCAGGCAAACGGCCATTAGCCCTGTTATGTACCTCTAACGGCGTTGGACTGGGCCACTTAACCCGCCAGATGGCCGTCGGGCGCCACCTCCAAGCCACTCACGACGTGGTGGTCTTCACCCTCTCACCGGCTGCCACTCTGGCTGTCGACGCTGGATTCCAGACTGAGTACCTTCGTTCCCACGAGTACGGCCAGGTTGGAAATCGGGCTTGGAACGGCTTCTACGCCACCCGTCTCGAGCATCTGCTGGACCAGTACCAGCCTGAAATCATGGCCTTCGACGGCGGACATCCCTATGCAGGCCTATGCGCCGTGCTCCGCCGCCGCAAGGAGCTCCGGTCGGTCTGGAGTCGCAGGGGACTCTGGAAACCCGGGAAGGGGCATGACGCGTTCAGCCGATCTGCGCTATTCAGCCACGTGATAGAGCCAGGGGAGTACGCGGCCGAACTGGACCGGGGGCTCACTGCCGGTGGTGCCAGCGCCTCGCGGGTAACTGCTCCTGTGTCAGCCGTGATGCCCGACGACCTGCAACCGGCAGACAACGTGCGTGACAAGTTGGGATTAGACCCCGACCGGCCCGCTGTCCTCATGCAACTTGGAGCAGGCCAGGTCAACGACACCGGATCACTTAGCGCTCGGGTGGTCGCCTCGCTCCAGCGCCACCCCGAGGTTCAGGTCGCAGTGACCGAGTCGGTCCTGACCCGCGAGCCAGCGACGCTTCCCGACAACGTGATCCGGCTACGCCACTTCCCAATCGGCGAGTACCGGGCTGGCTTCGATGCGTCGATCATGGCAGCGGGTTACAACTCTTTCCAGGAAGCCATGACGCTGGGGCTACCCACGCTATTCGTGCCCAACCAATCCACGGCCAAAGACGACCAGGACGCAAGAACGCTATGGGCCGAGCAGTCAGGCTGCGGGCTTCGGTGGAACGACGACGGTCAAGTGAACGGGTTGAACCGGGCCATCGACCGCCTGCTAGACCCATCCGATCAGGCTCGAATGCGGGAAGAAATGGCGAAGCTGCCGGCGGCCACCGGAGCCGCAGAGATCGCTGCCGCCCTGGACGAGTGGAGCCGCCAGCCTTAGGAGTTCTCGTCCACCCCGTAGCCGAGACGCATCGCAGCCAGCCGCTCCTCGATCCACCGGTTGTGGTCTTCCTCATCCAACCACCACGGAGTTCCCGCCCGGTACGGAGGCAAATACTCAAAGGACAGACCGAGAGCACATAGGCCCGTGAAGTCGATGTCGTCGGTCAACACCACAGTGCGGGCCGGCTGATCAGACGCCGCCACTCGAGCCCACACCTCGTCACGAGCACGATCCGACAAGCCCCGGCAATCCACCAAAGCCACCGGCCGGTCACCTGGCAAGTCAAGGACCTCGTGACGGCGTGCCGTGGTCTCTTGACCTCGCGTCGCCACCCGCTGAAGGCGGTCGACCGCCCGTCCCGGGAAGATCCTCTGAACCAGTCGATAGACCGCGACCAGCATGCGCCGGGTGGCGCGTCCCACCCACCATGTGGCCTTTACCGGCGCCACTGTCAAACGGACCAGTAGGTGACCTAGGCGAAACGATTGGCTCTCCAGGGTGCGCGTAAGACGCTTCTCAACGGCAGCCAGTTCCTGAGCCCGCACGCGCAACTCGACCAAATGAGCCTCCCGTTCGACCAAATGAGCCTCCCGTTCGGCCTCCCGTTCGGCCTGCCGGTCACGGGCCACCCGCTCGTGGGCGGTCACCGCGCGTGCAAGCGTGCTAGCCCATTCCTCGAGAGACCGCTTCTGAGCTTCGACCCGCCGCAACGACCTAGCCAAGTTCTCAACGCGTGTTTTCTCCGCAGCAGAGTCGGCAGGCGTGGTCACCCTGCCAATCTACCGGCCGCCCCCGAGCCGCCCGAGTCGACGCCTACGCTCAACGATGATGCACCCCTCCGACGGACCGCCTGAGTCCGAGACCGAGACCGACGGCCTATTCGCCGTGGGACGGGCCACCCCGTTGGGCACCTATCTCAAGGACCTATGGCGTCGCCGCGACTACCTGCTGCGGGTCCCCGTCGAGGACCTCCGGGTCCAGCACGCCCACACCCTTCTGGGAAATCTGTGGCTGTTACTAAACCCGGTACTCCAGGTGGCCGTCTACCTCCTGGTGTTCGGCGTGCTCATTGAGTTGGACCGAGGAGTTGAAAACTACCTGGCCTTCCTGACCATCGGAGTCTTCGTGTTCCACCAGACCCAGCGCACCGTGTCAGCTGGCGCGCGCTCGGTGGTAGCTAACGTCGGGCTCATCCGGGCACTGCGGTTCCCGCGTGCCGCGCTACCGATGGGCAGCGCTATAGGCCAGCTGCTGTCGTTCACTCCGGTACTAGTAGTCATGCTGACGGTAACCGTCGCCCACGGCCACACCCCTGGGCTCCGTTGGCTAACCCTGCCCGGCTTATTGCTCGCCCTGACCTCCTTCGGTCTCGGTGCCGGGCTAGCCGCCGCTCGGGCCAACCACACCTACCGAGACCTCGAGAACCTGCTGCCCTTCTTGTTCCGCCTGCTCTTCTACCTGTCGGGCGTCCTGTACTCGGTCGACCACTTCGTCGACAACGAGGCCCTACGTTCGCTCTTCGCACTGAACCCCCTCTATTGCCTGATCACAACATGGCGCTGGGCGCTGCTGGGAACCGATGCCTCGGGCCTCGTGTGGGTTGGGACCATCGGCTGGCCGGTTACCGCCCTAGTCGGTGGATTCGCCGCCTTCCGATCCCGTGAAGCCACCTACGGGAGCGGAGCGTGACCGCCAGAACACGGCCGCTGGCCATTCGCTGCACCGACGTTGAAGTGCAGTACACCATCCGCTCGCACCGACCCCTGCTGCGCGACCTCCTGCGGGGCAACCCGCCGTACACCACCACCGTGCATGCCGTGCGGGGCGTCACTCTTGACGTGGCCGTCGGTGAGAGTGTCGGCGTCGTCGGCCACAACGGCTCGGGCAAGACCACGTTGCTCCAGGCCATGACCGGCGTCCTGCCACTTGCCAGCGGAGAGCTACTGGTCCGGTCCTTACCCACGTTTCTTGGTGTCAAGGCCGCCCTCCGGCCCCGAATGACCGGTCGGACAAACATCCGTATCGGCCTGCTGGCCCAGGGACTGACCCGTGACGAGGCCGAAGCCCAGCTTCCCGCGGTAGCCGACTTCACCGACCTCGGCCCGGCGGTAGACCTGCCTATGGAGACCTACTCGTCAGGCATGAGGGCCCGCCTGCACTTCGCCATCGCCACAGCACTTACCCCGGAGATCCTCCTGATTGACGAAGCCTTGGCCGTCGGCGACCGGACGTTTCGTGAGAAGAGTGCCCAACGGCTCGACGAACACCGGAGCACAGCCGGCACCGTGATGCTGGTCAGCCACAACTTGGGCGAGATCCGGCGGTCCTGCGAACGCACAGTGTGGCTCCAGGAAGGTCGCATCGTGGCCGACGGCCCGACGGACGAAGTGCTCCGGGCCTACGAGGCCTGAGCGATGGTCCCCGAGCCACCTTTCCGCCCCGAACAGGAAACAAGCCCCCACAGGAATCCGATACCCCACGACAAGTGCATCGTCGGGTAGACGATCATCAGTCGGGCCACGGTCGCCGGCCCACGGCCCACGACTGCCGAACCAACTACCACGGCGGCGACGTACCCCAGCGGGGCGACCAGCGCTAACGGCCAACAGATCCCAGCCAGCAAGCCGGCTACCACCGCCAATGTGGTAGCCGGAGCCACCAGGTGGCGCCACCTGAGCGACCGAGGATGCATCCTCAGTACGACCTGCTTCCAGAGGCCGTACTGGCCGAACTGGCGGGCCAAAGCCCGGACCGACCCCCGAGGCCGGTATCCGACCCGTAGCTCCGGATCGAACCAGATCGTGCCGCCAGCCCGTCGCAACCGATAGTTGAGCTCGTAGTCCTGGTTGCGCACCAGGGACTCGTCAAACAAACCCACCGCCTCTATGGCCTCCCTCCGGAACACCCCCAGATAGACGGTGTCCACCGGCCCCTCGGGACCGCCATAGTGGAAGCGGGCATCGCCGGCACCGAAGCGGGATGCCATAGCCCGGCCCACCGCCAGCTCGAACGCGGTGACACCCCGCGGGTCCTGGATGCCGCCCACGTTCACAGCGCCCGTGCGCTCCAGCGTCGCCACCGCACGAGCCACGTAGCCCGCCGGCAACTCGGCGTGCCCGTCGACTCGGACCACGATCGGCGCTGTAGTGGCCCCGATAGCCACGTTTAACCCGGCCGGCGTAACGCCTGCGAGGTTGTCGACCACGGTAACCCTCGGGTCAAATCTGGCCAGATCCTCAGCCACCGAACGGGTGTCGTCGGCCGAGGGGCCAACGGCCAGGCAGACTTCCAGCCCCGCCGGAACCTCCTGGTGCAGCACAGACCGAACCGCATTAGCCAGAGTCGTCGCCTCGTCTCGGACCGGCAGCACGAAAGCCACGTCACAGCGATCCACCCCTCTCAGGACCCCCGCCTGAACACCACGACGACCGTTCGAGCAAGGATCTGGAGGTCCAGGATCGGAGACCAGGCCATCAGATATTGGAGGTCATGGCCCAACTTGTAGGCCGGGTCGGTGTGGTACCCCGCACGAACCTGGGCCAGACCCGTCAGGCCGGGTGCGATCTCGTGACGGCGTCCATAGCCCGGGATTGCCGCCTCGAACTCGGCGATCAGCTCCGGCCGCTCAGGGCGGGGCCCGACGAGCGACATCTCGCCCCGGAGAACGTTTAGGAACTGGGGCAGCTCGTCCAGGCGGGTACGGCGCAACCAACCACAACCCCGCACCACCCGATGATCGGACCGGGCGGCCAGCCGGGCACCACCGACAGCCTCGGCATCGGTGTCCATCGTCCGGAACTTCACCAGGGTGAACGGCGCCCCACCGCGGCCCGTCCGGATCTGGCGATACAGCACACCCCGACCGGCCACCACCCGCAAGTAAGTGGCCAACACGGCAAGCAGCACGATCACCAAAGGCGCCATGGCCAACACCAGCAACCACTCCACCAACCGCTTGAGTCGGACCTCGTGGGGCCTCAGCGCCCGGGTGCGAACAGCCACGAACGGCATGCCGGCGATCTCCCGGACATCGCGCAGTCCCAGAAGCGCTGTGGTCGCCGTCACCCGAAGGTAAACGCCCCGATCGGCAGCATCCAACGATGCCACCGGCTCGGGTAGCAGGTCAGCCAAAGACACGTCGCCCACGAACACCACGTCGGTGGCATCGTGGTCCTGCACTGCCGCGTTCAAGTCAGCGTCGGGGTGGACGTGCCCCGCCACCAACGCCGCCCGGTCACTCTCGGCAAGGTGGGTAGCAGCCAAATCAGTTTCACCCCGACTACCCACCAGCAGTACCCGAGGCGGCCCAAACCGACGGGACCGGAGACGACGCGACAGCAGGCGGGTTCCGGTAGCCACCATCGACACCCCGATGCCCACGGCTGCCAGGTTGGCCCGGGGTACCGCGTACCGACCAGTGGGCAGCACCACCAACAACCCCAGAACCAGGCCGACCAAAGTCAGCCCGGCCACCCGGGAAAACCACATGCGGTGGCCGAGGCGAACCTGCTTCTCGTAGAGCCCGCCGAAGTAGAAGACGACCTGAAGGACCGCTGTGGCTACCACCATGCCGACCACGGTGTCGCCCGGAGAGGGCCAGTCGGTGCCGAACCGGACCAGCGTGACCAGCACGACCACCCCGAGGATCCCCACCGCATCGAGCAGGTACAACCAACGGAAGCCAGCCCGCCACAGGCGCAGGTAGGTGCCGCGGACCCCGGTGGGGTGGTTCGACAAGGTGGCTTCAGTCATCAGGGCTCGGTTCACATCAACGGAGGACGGGACCAGACCAGCGTAGGAGGCGCCCGGGCCGCGAACGGGCCGACCGGTAGGATCGCCCGGTGCCTGCCTCCCCGAGGGTCCCCCGGACGCCCCGAGACATGCTCGATCGGCTGGTCGGACGACTCCAGATCGACCTATTGGTCAACCTGACCCTCCGGGACCTCCGATCCAAGTACAAGCGGTCGGCCCTTGGATGGACCTGGTCGGTCCTAAACCCCCTCGTAGCGGTGGTCGTCTACTCGGCGGTCTTCTCAGTGTTCCTCCGGATCCAGCCCACTACCGGTGATCCCAGCGGCCTGCGGTCCTACGCCGTGTTCCTGCTGGTGACCCTTTTGCCCTGGCAGTTCCACGTGACCAGCCTCACCGAGGCCACCCGGTCGATTACCGCCAACGGCCCACTCATCACCAAGATCTGGTTCCCCCGCTGGGTGCTCCCCACCTCGGCGGTGCTGGCCAGGTTCCTGACCCTGCTGGTCGAGATGGCAGTTCTGCTGGTACTCATAGCAGTACTCGAGGGGCACTTCGCCTTCGCGTGGATCCCGGTGGTCCTGACGCTCATGGCCCTGCAGTTGCTGTTCACCGTGGGCCTGGCCCTCATGGTCAGCGCGGCCAACGTCTACTTCCGAGATGTCCAACACTTCCTCGGCGTGGCCCTGGCCCCGTGGATGTTCCTGACGCCCATTCTCTACCCGCTCAACATGGTCCCCGAGGACCGGGAGTTCCTCGGGATCGGCTACCGGACGCTCTACCAACTAAACCCGATGGTCTCGTGGGCCAAGGCATACCGAAACGCCCTGTATGACCTCCGGTTCCCCTCGGCTGAACGGTGGCTGGCCATCGTGATAGCCACCGTGGTCGTCCTCGCGGTGGGGTTCCGGGTCTTCCGTGGCCTTGAGCCACGCATGGCTGAGGAGGTCTGAAATGGCCAGCTCCTCGTCGGATGTGGCTGTCTCCCTGGACGGGCTGGGCAAGAAGTTCCGCCTCACCCACGACCGGAACTGGACCTTGAAAGCCACCATGCTGGCGGGCCACCGAACCCGCTACGAAGAGTTCTGGGCCCTTCGCGACCTGTCTCTGGAGGTCGAGCATGGCCAAACGTTCGGCATCATCGGCGGCAACGGGTCCGGTAAAAGCACGCTGCTCAAGGTGCTGGCCGGAATCCTCCGACCCGACGAGGGGACGACTACCGTCGACGGCCGCCTTTCGGCCCTACTCGAGCTGGGAGCCGGGTTCCATCCGGAACTCACCGGACGAGAAAACGTCTACCTGAATGGAGCCATCCTCGGCTTCACCGCTCGTGAGATCCGTCGACGATTCGACGACATCGTGGGCTTTGCTGAACTGGACCGCTTCATCGACGAGCCGGTGCGCAACTACTCCTCTGGGATGTACGTACGGCTGGGCTTCTCGGTGGCCATCCACGTCGAACCCGAGGTGCTGCTGGTCGACGAGGTACTGGCCGTAGGCGACCTCACGTTCCAGAAACGGTGCCTCGACCGGTTCGCCCAACTCAAGGCCGAGGGCCGCACCATCATCGTGGTCAGCCACGATCTGGACATGGTGGGCTGGCTATGCGACCGGACCGCATGGATCCAGCAAGGTACGCTCCAAGCCGTCGGACCGTCGTCGAAGGTCATAGGTCAGTTCGCCATCGGGATCGACCCGACCACCCCAGCGGCCCACACCGGCGACGGGGAGAGACCGGCCTTCGAGCGTCTATCGCCTAACGACCTTGTGAAGTCTGTAGCCCTAGTCGATCCCAACGGTCATCCCACCAATGTCGTGGGATCGGGTCGACAGGTATCCATCCGAGTGCGGTATGACAACCAGGCGGCTGGTGAGCCGGTCACCGTGGCCCTCGGCCTGTACCGGGCTGACGGCACCCACGTGGCCAGCATCAATTCCGGTGCCACCACTCGCGGGGTCGCCCGCTCCAACCAGGAACCTGACGGAGAAGCAACCAGCGAACTCGTTGAGGTTGACTACGTAGTGCCAGCCCTTCCCGTCCAACCCGGCATCTACGAACTCTCCGTGGCCCTCCACGACACCTCCATGCGTCGAGTACTGGAGCGCCACACCCACATTCTGCGATTCGAGGTGTCACCCACCGGCATCGACCCCCAGAACGGGCTGGTCGCCCTCGGCGGCACTTGGGAAGCCCGATGAGTCCATCGGACGGTCAGAGGGCGGGCGACCGACGGTGGCGTGATGGATCGGAGGACGCGGTCATCGAAATTCTGCGAGAGGCGACCGACTGCTCGAGTGCGTCAGACGAGTTGGCCGCCCATATCTCGAACTGGCCGACTCAATACCACTTCGGACGAGCCCGTACGAACCTCCTCCAGCCACTGGACCTCACTGCCGCCCCCCGGGTCCTCGACGTGGGAGCGGGCACAGGAGTAATGAGCCGGTTCGTGGCCGAACGGGGCGCCTCCGTAGTCGCCATAGAAGGTGACGCCCGGCGAGCCGAGGCCGCTGCGCTGCGCTGCGTGGGCCTTGACGTCGACGTGCGACACGGCTCAATAGACAAAGTCGACGCTGCCGACGGCCCCTTTGACGTGGTGCTGTGCATCGGCGTCCTGGAGTACGCCGGGGACGATCCGGGAGGCTTCCTCGGACAGCTAGCCGCACACCTGATGCCCGACGGCGTGCTGGTGGTGGCCATCGAGAACCGCTTCGGACTGACGTACTGGCTAGGCGGCCACGAAGATCACCTGGGTCGACCATGGGTCGGCCTCGAGGGGTACCCCAAGTCGATGGCGACGCCCGAAACAGTCACCGTCCGCACCCACGGCCGTCGCGAATTGGCCGGCCTGCTGACCAGCGTAGGACTAGGGGTACAGCGATGGCTGGCCCCGTGGCCCGACTACAAGCTCCCCACCGCCATCCTCGCCGACATCGCCGCCTCCGCCGCCAAGGGCTCGGGCCACAACCTCGAGGGCATGTACTTCGCCGCGCGCGCGTTTATCGACAAGCTCGGTGTCACGATCGGCATCATGGTCTTCGCCTCGCTCACCAACTTCGGGAAGGACCCGGGCGACGACCTCGGCATCCGCCTCTCCGGCCCGGCCGGCGGCGTCACCGCGATCATCGCCGCGCTGCTCTTCCTCCGCTACGATGAGGAGGCGGTCCTCAGGGGGAACGCGGAGGAGGAGGCGATGCAGTCGCCGCGGGGCGTCGAGATGAGCCCGGCCGCGCAGCAGGGAGGGGGGGCTCCGGTGACCACAGCTGCGGTGGTGGTCACAAACGCGGCGGCCGCGGGCGCCGGCGCGGCTGCCGACGGCTCGGGCAGGGCCGCGAGCCCGCCCCCGTGGCACCCCATCTCCGCGAAGGGCGGCGGCAAGGCGGCCGTGCCGA
>JASLKB010000150.1 GCA_030747775.1 Acidimicrobiales bacterium
GTTGAGCTCTACGAGGTCTCGCTGTCAACCATTGTGGACGCGTTCCTGGTCGAGTTGGAGCGCCTGGAGGACCTCGACCTGGAGACGACCACCGAGTTCCTGTTGATCGCGTCGATTCTGGTGGAGCTCAAGACCCGGCGACTGCTTCCCGGCCAGGGTCGGTCTGATCTGGACGATGAGTTCGGCCTATGGGAGGAGCGTGACCTCCTCCTGGCTCGCCTGTTGGAGTGCAAGACGTTCAAGGACGCGGCGGTGGTCCTGCGACGGCTGGCCGCTGATGCGTCGAAGTCATGGCCGCGACGGTCGGGACTTGAGGAGAGCTTCCTTGGAATGGCCCCCGATCTGTTGGAGGGGGTGAAGGCTGACAATCTGCGGGATGCCTTTCTGCGTGCTATGGCACCCCGGCCATCGGTCCATGTCGAGACTGAGCACATTGCTCCAATCCGGATCAGCGTGGCTGACGCCGTGGTTGAGCTGGTCTCGGAGATCCCTCAGAAGGGTTCGGTGACATTCCGACATCTCACCCGGAATCTGGTGGACCGGATCGAGATCGTGGTGCGGTTCCTCGCAGTGTTAGAGCTCTACAAGCAGGGAGTGGTCGAGATCGACCAGTTAGGGACATTCGGAGACATCCATGTTGGCTGGCGGCCCGGCGCCGACCCATCTGAGGTGGACTTGATCGACGCCTACGAGGGCTAAGGATCGAAGCGTTGAATACCGAGCCAGAGAACGTAGATTCGCGATCCGAAGAGACCCGGCGTGCTGTCGAGGCGATCCTGATGGTGGCTATCGATCCGGTGCCGGCCAACTTGCTGGCCCAGCTGTTGGAGGTCTCGACCAGGACAATCGAGTCCGAGTGCGAGGCCCTGGCCGTCGAGTTTGAGCAGGAAGGCCGCGGGTTCGTCTTGTCTCGGGTGGCTGGTGGCTACCGCTTCCAGAGTCATCCGGAGCAGGCCCCGTGGGTCGAACGCTTCGTGCTGGAGGGCCAGAGCAGTCGTTTGACGGCTGCCGCCCTGGAGACGTTGGCCATCGTGGCCTACAAGCAACCAGTGTCCCGTGCCCAGGTATCGGCTATCCGTGGCGTTGATGTGGATGGGGTTATGCGGACGCTGCAGTTGCGGGGCTATATCGATGAGGTGTCGAGGGATCCCGGACCAGGCAACGCCATATTGTTCGGGACCACCCAGGAGTTTCTCGAGCGGATGGGTCTCGATGCCCTCGATGACCTCCCACCACTTGGTGATTTCGTCCCTGGTCCTGAGGTGGTGGAGGCACTTGAGCGGGGTCTGCGGTCTGACCCCAAGGTGCTCACCGAAACCCCTGCCGATGGGGTGACGCCGGATCCACCGGCGGGCTGATCGGTGGGTGACGTCGTTTCGGGCGCCGATCAGGGCGACCGGTCCGGAGTCGACGGGCACGATGGTGAGCGTCTGCAGAAGGTGTTGGCGCGGGTAGGTGTGGGCAGTCGCCGGACCTGCGAGGATCTCATTGCCAATGGTCGGGTCAGCGTGGATGGTCAGGTGGCGGTTCTGGGGCGGCGGGTTGACCTTGATACAGCTCTTATCGAAGTAGACGGTGCACCGATCGGTGTGCGGCCGGGCCTCGTCCACTACCTACTGAACAAGCCGGTCGACGTGCTCGCCACCGCCAACGATCCCCAAGGTCGACCGACGGTGGTCGGACTGGTGCCTGATGATCCTCGCGTATTTCCGGTGGGGCGCCTCGATGCTGACACTGAGGGGCTTTTATTGCTGACCAACGATGGTGAGCTGACCCACCGGCTCACCCATCCCTCCTACGGAGTGGAGAAGGAGTACGTGGTCGAGGTACGGGGCGAGCCGACACGGGCCGTGTTGCGGCGACTACGTGAGGGGATCGAGCTGATCGATGGTCCGACCGCCCCGGCGAGGGCAGCATTGCTCGACGCGTCGGTGGTCCGGTTGACTATCCACGAGGGGCGAAACCGGCAGGTCCGACGGATGTGCGAGGCGGTCGGGCATCCGGTAGTGCGCCTGGTGCGAACCCGCATTGGCCCAATCGCCGACAGGTCGTTGGCGCCGGGAGATTATCGGGCACTCCGCGTCGAAGAGATCCGTGCTCTCGAGGTGGCGGTGTCAACCAATCAGGTCAATCAACGAGGTATCTGAACCCTCCAGGGCCTGAATCACCCCCTAGGGCCGAGACGGCCCCCGGTAGCATCGACTCCCATGGTGGTTCCCGCTTCTCCGACGGGTCGAGCGACGGTCGTCGGCACCGGCCTCATCGGGGGCTCGATCGGTATGGCGTTGCGGACGCGGGGATGGCACGTCTCCGGTGTCGACCTCGATGAGGACAAGCTGGCCACAGCCCTGGACATGGGGGTGATGGATCGGATCGGGTGGGACTCCGATGCTGAGATGACCTTCGTGGCCACTCCGGTAGGCCACCTCGCCGCTGCAGTGACCGAGGCGCTCGGAGTTGCACCCGGCGGGCTCGTGACCGATGTGGGAAGCGTGAAAGCGCCGGTAGTCGACACGGTGGCCGATCCTCGCTACATCGGCGGTCATCCGATGGCTGGGTCCGAACAGGAGGGCGTTAGCGGCGCTGATCCCGAGATGTTCACGGACGCCACCTGGGTGCTGACCCCCACAGCGGAGACAGACGGCGATGCTCTGGCCCGGGTCCGTTCGGTAGTGGGGTCCCTGGGTGCCGAAATCATCACGCTGCCGCCCGATCGACACGACTCTCTGGTGGCCATTGTCTCCCACGTGCCTCACCTGACGGCTGCAGCGCTGATGGGTATAGCGTCGTCGCGCTCGACCGAACATGCCGCCGTATTGAGGCTGGCCGCTGGGGGCTTTCGCGATATGACCCGGGTGGCTGCTGGCCATCCCGGAATATGGCCCGACATCTGCAGCGAGAACGCCACGGCCATCGACGAGGTGCTGTCGGACCTGATTGCCGCCCTGGGCGCTGTGCGCTCGGAGGTGATCGCCGGGGATCGTCTGGGTCTACTCCAACGTCTGGAGATGGCCCGGACGGCACGGATCAGCCTGCCGACTGGCGCTCCCCGACCTTCCGAACTGGTGGAGGTCCGGATCCCGGTCCTCGACCAACCGGGCGAGTTGGCGTCGATCACCCTTTTAGCCACCGACCTTGACGTGAACATCTTCGACCTTGAGATCGCCCACTCGGCTGAGGGGGATCGTGGCGTGATCCTCCTGATCGTCGAGGCGACGCGGTCCGAACGCCTGTGCGGCGGCCTGATGGCCAAGGGGTACCGCCCGACTACAGCCCCCCTGGCATGACTGCCGGGGTTGACGCTACGGCTGCCGATCGGCTGGTCGTTGAGCCCGGGGGTCCCCTTCGGGGTCGAGTCAGGGTGCCGGGAGACAAGTCCATCTCTCATCGAGTCCTGCTACTGGCCGCGCTGGCCGACGGGGAGTCGACCATTCGGGGTCTCAGCGACGGTGGTGACGTGGCCAAAACTCGGGCCATCATCGAGGCCCTGGGAGCGACCGTGGTCGATGATTCCGACCACGCCGATCCGTCTGGTCTACAGATGATCCGAGTCCGAGGGGGCCGACTCGGTGAGGCTGGAAACGATCTGGACGTAGGTAACTCGGGAACGGGCATCCGCCTGCTGGCTGGCCTGCTGGCTGGCCTGCCGTTCACTTCGGTGTTGGACGGCGACGCTTCTGTCCGACGTCGCCCCATGGGTCGGGTACTGGAACCGCTGCGGGCAATGGGGGCCTCAGTGACTGGTAGTGCCGTCGACTCCGGAGGGGATGCCGGCCTGGCACCACTGAATATCAGGGGTGGCGGCCTGCGGGGCATCGAGTATCGACTGCCGGTGGCCAGTGCCCAGGTCAAGGGATGCTTGCTGTTCGCTGGTCTCTCGGCCGCTGGATCGACCACGGTGATTGAGGACCGCCCGACAAGGGCCCACACCGAGGAACTGATGGCGGCTACCGGTATCGAGATAGTCCGGTCCCGTGCCGATGGCCTCGACCGGGTGACGGTGTCGCCAGGCCGACCCGATGCTTTCGCCCACGACGTGCCTGGCGACCCGTCCCAGGCCGCATTCTGGGCAGTTGGCGCATCGATCCTTCCGGGATCTGAGGTGCTGGTGGAAAACGTGTATGAGGGACCGGGCCGATCAGGCTTCATGAAGGTCCTGGCTCGCATGGGTGCCGATCTCAACCATGATTTGGGTTCCGGGGACCTGACGGTGCGCCCCCCAGCTAGCGGTGTGCTTTCGGCAACCAGGGTGCGGTCCGAGGAGGTGCCCGGTCTCGTCGACGAGGTCCCAGTGCTGGCGGTAGCTGCGGCGTGTGCCGAAGGCGAGACGGTCTTTGAGGGTGTGGGTGAACTCCGGGTCAAGGAGAGCGACCGGCTAGCTACGGTGGAGTCCGAGTTGGGTCGGATGGGCGCTGAGGTACGGGTCGAGGGGGATCGGCTGGTGGTCCGTGGGCGGCCAGGTGGACGGTTGCGGGGCGCCATGGTGAACGCTCACCACGACCATCGGATCGCCATGTCTTGTGCAGT
>JASLKB010000151.1 GCA_030747775.1 Acidimicrobiales bacterium
AGTCTGTCGGCGCTGGGCCGGAGGCGAGTGCGGCGGCGCTGCGCGCCGCGGTCGGCGCGGTCGACTCGGAGTGGCTGTGGATTGTCGACCCGATCGACGGGACGACACTTACCTCGCTGGGTCGGGCTAACGCCATAGCAGTGATCGCCGTCAGCGACCGGGACACCATGTTCGACCCGGGGCCGTGCGTCTACATGGAAAAGATCGCCGTCGGACCCCAGTGCGCATCGGTCATCGACATCACCGCATCACCAACCGAGAACCTGCGGCGCATCGCGGAAGCCAAGAGCGAGGATGTCCGGGACCTCACGGCGGTCATCCTGGACCGGGATCGCCACAATGACCTGATCGCCGAGGTCCGAACCGCCGGTGCACGGATCCGGCTCATCCCAGACGGCGACGTGGCCGGCGCCATCTCGACGGCGTGGCCCGACTCCGGAGCCGACGTTTTGTTCGGTATCGGTGGCACACCGGAGGGCGTGATCTCGGCCGCAGCGCTGAAGTGCATGGGTGGCGCCATCCAAGGACGCCTGTGGCCTCGCAACGAAGCCGAACGCACCGAAGCGATCGAAGCCGGCTACGACCTGGACCAGGTCCTGTGCACCGACGATCTGGTGTCCGGAGACAACTGCTTCTTCTCTGCAACCGGAATCACTGACGGTGACCTGGTCAAGGGCGTGCACTACACATCGGGAGCGGCCCACACCCAGTCGCTGGTTATGCGATCCAAGTCCGGCACGGTGCGCATGATCGACGCCCACCATGCACTGGACAAGCTCGAGGAGTTCTCCCCGGTCTACTGAACCGGCTGTCGATCCATGAGGTCGACAGCGAGTTTCACCCGCCGGAGGCGGGTGACTACGCGGAGGCGACCCGGAGACGAAGTTCGGCCCTAGCCAGGGCGCCTGCGGCATCCTCGTCGTCTCGGTCGGCGGCCAGGGCTTGCTGGGCGATGGATCTCGCCTCCTCAGCGCGGGCCACGTCGATGTCGCCGGGCGACTCGGAAACGTCGGACAGAATGCTGACCTTCGTGCCGGCTACCTGGACGAAGCCCTGGTGCACGGCGATGGTGTCACGCTCCCCATCGGGCCGGATCACGTCGACCGACCAGACGGCTAGAACGCCGATAAACGGCACGTGGCCCGGCTGGAACGCGATATCGCCACCTTCGAGCGTTCGGGCGATGACCATCTCGGCCTCGCCGCTGTAGGAGATGGCCTCTGGGGAGACCAACTCGACCTGGAACGTCATGGCCGGCTCAGGCCTCGAGCTCGCGGGCCTTGCGCTGTGCGTCCTCGGCACCGCCGACGTTGAGAAAGGCCTGCTCAGGCAGGTCGTCTAGCTCGCCATCGACGAGGGCGGCGAACGAGTCCACCGTCTCCTCGACCGGGGTGGTCACACCGGGCAGGCCCGTGAAGACCTCAGCCACGTTCATCGGCTGGGACAAGAAGCGCTGGACCTTGCGGGCCCGGGACACGGTGATGCGGTCCTCCTCGGAGAGCTCATCGAGACCGAGGATGGCGATGATGTCCTGCAGTTCTTTGTAGCGCTGCAGGATCTCCTGGACGCGGCGGGCCGTATCGTAATGCTTCTGGCCGACGACCTCAGGGGTGAGGATGGTCGACGTCGAGGCCAGCGGATCCACGGCTGGGTAGATGCCCAGAGCGGCGATGTCACGGCTCAACTCGGTGGTGCCGTCGAAGTGGGTGAACGACGTGAACGGTGCCGGATCGGTGTAGTCATCGGCGGGCACGTACACGGCCTGCATAGATGTGATCGACCGGCCACGGGTCGTGGTGATCCGCTCCTGTAGGTCTCCCATCTCATCGGCCAGCGTCGGCTGGTAGCCCACGGCCGATGGCATGCGGCCCAGCAGGGTCGACACCTCCGAACCGGCCTGGACAAACCGGAAGATGTTGTCGACGAACAGCAGCACATCCTGGCCCTGCTCGTCACGGAAGTACTCGGCCATGGTCAGGGCTGACAAGGCGACGCGCAGGCGTACCCCCGGTGGCTCGTCCATCTGGCCGAACACCAGGGCGGCCTTCTCGAGGACGCCGGACTCTTCCATCTCCAGGCGAAGGTCGGTGCCCTCGCGGGTACGTTCGCCGACGCCGGCGAATACCGACACGCCACCGTGGTTGGTTGCTACGCGGTTGATCATCTCGGTGATGAGCACCGTCTTGCCTACGCCAGCTCCACCGAACAGGCCGATTTTCCCGCCCTGCAAGTATGGGGTAAGGAGGTCGATGACCTTCACACCGGTCTCGAACATCTGGGCCTTGGGCTCCAGCGAGTCGAACGACGGGGCCGAACGGTGGATCTCCCACCGGTCGGCGCCCTGGCCGGCCGTCGGGTCGTCGAGGCCCTGGCCGGTCACGCTGAACACATGGCCGAGGGTGCTGTCGCCAACCGGCACGCTGATGCCAGCGCCGGTGTTGCGCACCGCGGTGCCCCGGGTCAAGCCATCAGTCGGCTTCATGGCGATGGCCCGCACCCGGCTGTCGCCGATCTGTTGGGCCACCTCGGCCACGATGGTGACGGTGTTGCCGTCAACCTCAACGTCGAACTCGAGGGCCGTGTTGATCTCCGGGAGTTCACCCTGGGGGAACTCCGCGTCGATCACCGGCCCGGCGATGCCGACGATGCGGCCTTCGGCGAGAGCTGTGTCGGTCATGATTTCTCCTGGCTCTTCTTCGATCTCTCGGACTGGGGTGTTCTCGTTCAGGCCTCGACGCCGGCGGCGACGAGTTCTTCGATGTCGTACTGGCTGTCTGGGCCGTCGTCGGAGCCAAGCGCCTCGGCACCACTGACGATCTCCATGATCTCAGTGGTGATGGCGTCCTGACGGGCCCGGTTCATCTCACGGGAGAGCTTCGTGATCAGCTCCTCCGCGTTATCGGTAGCCGCTTTCATGGCCCGCTGCCGGTTGGCGTGCTCGGAAGCAGCCGACTCCAACAGGGCGCCGAACAGGCGGGCTTCCACGTAACGGGGCAGCAGGGCGGCAAGCACGGCCTCGGGAGAGGGCTCGAACTCAAACGATCCACTCGCACCGGCCTCTCCACCACCCTGAGTGGCGATGGTCTCGGTGCTCTCCAGTGGCAGGAAACGGCGGGTGGTCACCTTCTGGCTGCCGATGCTTATGAACTCGGTGTACACCAACTCAACGCGGTCGACCCGGCCCTCGGTGAACATGGCCGCCACCGTGTCGGCCACCCGGCGGGCGTCCTCGTAGGTGGGGTTGTCGCTGATCCCATCGGTGTAGGAGTCGACAGTGAAGTCTCGGAAAGCGAAGTAGTCGCGGGCCTTCTTGCCGATCACGATCAGCGAGTAGTCAGCTCCCTCCGACCGGGCATTTTGCACCTGGCGCTCGGCGGCACGTATGACCGCCGAGTTGTAGGGCCCGGCCAGCCCACGGTCTGAGGAGATGACGACCACGCCGACCCGCTCGACTGTGTCGGCCCGGCGGAGCAACGGGTGATCGACCTCGGCGCCACCGGCGGCCAGGTTCTCGATCACCCTGGTGATCTGCTCCGCGTAGGGCTTGGCCGCACGGGCTCGCTGCTGGGCCTTCACGACGCGCGTAGCCGCGATCAGCTCCATGGCCCGGGTGATCTTCTTGGTGTTCTGGACGCTGCCGATGCGACGCCGCAGGACCCGTTCCTTACCGCCGGCCACAGCACACTCCCTTCGCGCGGAGGCGCGTCACCGCCTCGTTGCGGTGCACTTCATTGCTGTGCGACGAACAGGCCACGACGTTCACTCAGTCTCCGAGATGTCCTCTTCGGGCAGCGTGGTGTCGGCGTCGACGATGTTCGATGCCGTGTCCGTCGACTCCGCATCAGGCGCCGAGCCGGTACCCACCGAACCTTCGAACTGGTCGGCAAACGCCGCGACCGCCGCGTCAAACGTTTCCTCGTCGGCGATCTTGCCTGAACCGCTGATGTCGGCCAGAACGTCGGCGTGACGAGTTCGGAACCAATCCAGGAGCTCGGCCTCGAAGCGACCGACATCGGAGACATCCACACCGTCGAGGTGGCCACGGGTACCGGCCCAGATCGACACAACCTGCTCCTCAACTAACAGCGGCGAGTTGAGGCCCTGCTTCAGGAGTTCAGTGAGGCGGTAGCCACGATCCAGCTGGGCCTGTGACACGGCGTCCAGGTCTGAACCGAAGGCGGCGAACGACTCCAACTCGCGGAACTGCTGCAGGTCGGACTTGAGCGTGCCCACGGCGGTCTTCATGGCCTTGACCTGGGCAGCTGAACCGACGCGCGACACTGAAATCCCGACGTCGACGGCCGGACGCACGCCCGACTTGAACAGGTCGTCCTGAAGGAAGATCTGGCCGTCGGTAATCGAGATGACATTGGTCGGAATAAACGCGGAGACGTCACCGGCCTTGGTCTCGATAACCGGGAGAGCCGTCATCGAGCCGGCACCCA
>JASLKB010000152.1 GCA_030747775.1 Acidimicrobiales bacterium
CTCGTTCGGACGTCTCGCCGGCCGGTCAACGCCAGGGGTTCTGGCCGAACACGTCGCGGATCAGCGGTAGGTAGTGCTCGAAGGGGTTCGAGTCGTAGGCCGGATCGAAGGCGGGAGCGTCGTACTCGGCGCAGAAGGTGGCGCAGTAGTCGTAGTGCTCGTGGCCACCAAAGCGATCGCGGGTGTCGCGGTCCATGCCCAGATGGTGCCAGAAGTAGTAGCCCTGGAAGATGCCGTGGTGCTCGACCATCCAGTGGTTGGGCTCTGAGACGAACGGCTTGAGGATCGCTGCTGCTACATCCGGATGGTTGTACGGGGTGAGCGGGTCGCCAATGTCATGCAGCAAGGCACACAACACGTACTCGTCGTCTCGTCCGTCACGTTCGGCTCTGGTAGCCGTCTGCACGCTGTGCTCGAGACGGTCCACGGGGAAGCCCCCATAGTCGTTCCGAAGGTGTTCCATCTGCTCGATGATCCGGTCGGGCAGGGCCTGCTCCAACTCGGTGCGCTGCCCCATGATCACCATCCAGTCCTCCCTGGTGGACTGGGACATGTCGGTGAAGACGGCCCGGGGACCCGGGTCGATCCGCTCGGTCATGAGGTACCTCCTGTTACTGGGTTGGCTTTAGTCGGATCAGGTGCTCACCGACTCGCCGGTCAAGCCAAGGACGGAAGGGAACCTGATCGGCGTCGCTACGCTGGCGACTCTCCGCGGGTGTAGTTCAATGGTAGAACCTCAGCTTCCCAAGCTGATGACGCGAGTTCGATTCTCGTCACCCGCTCGCTGACCGGCCCGGCGTCGGAGAACCGGCTCAGTCACTAGCCGCCGGGCCGAACTCGATCCACTGGTGGGGACACCCGGCCGATACCAGCAACGTGATCAGCCTTGGATGGGGCTCGTCGTAGTTGACGCAGACGCCGCGACCATGCCACCTTCAGGCACCGTTGAAGGCGCTTGTCATGGGTCCATATGGTCACCCATCGATCCCGCCTCAACCAAGCCCCGGTTCTGAACCGTGATTGAGGCCAAACCTGTTTGCAATATAATCAAAGGTTTGACTAGATTGGACCGATGCTCACCCTTGAGAGCCACGTCTGTGGAACCTGGCAGGCCCCAACCGGTGACGGCGTCATCACCCGACACGCCGTCACCGGGGAACCGGTAGCCGCCGTTTCCAGCGCCGGCATCGACCTCGAAGCGGCGGTCGCCCACGCCCGTGACGTCGGTGGCCCCACGCTGCGGTCTATGACCTTCCATGAGCGGGCAGCCCTACTCAAGGGAATCGGCCTATACCTCATGGCCGAGAAAGAACTCCTCTACGAGTTGTCCACGGCTACCGGGGCCACCCGCGCTGATTCCTGGATAGATCTCGAGGGCGGGGCCGGTGTACTACTGAGCTACGCGTCCAAGGGCCGGCGCGAACTTCCCGACGGCAACGTGCTTCTGGATGGTGAGCCAGAGGTCCTGGCCCGGGACGGCTCCTTCCTGGCCGCGCACGTAGCCACCCCCCGACAAGGTGTGGCCGTCCAGATCAACGCGTTCAACTTCCCCGTCTGGGGGATGCTCGAAAAGCTGGCTCCGGCAGTCCTCGCCGGCGTCCCCACCATCGTTAAGCCAGCCACCCCCACGGCCTTTCTCACCGAGGCCATGGTCCGCCTGGTCGTCGAGTCGAGTCTGCTTCCCGACGGTGCCCTTCAACTGATATGCGGAAGTGTCGACGGCATCTTCGACCACCTCGGCGGACAGGACCACGTAGCATTCACGGGCTCGGCCGACACAGCAACGGTACTCCGCTCCCATCCGACGCTGGTCTCCCGCTCGGTGCGATTCAACGCCGAAGCCGACTCCCTCAACGCCGCGATCCTGGGCATGGCGGCTACCCCGGGTACCGCAGAATTCGACCTGTTCACCACCGAGGTGGTTCGGGAGATGACCGTCAAGGCCGGCCAGAAATGCACCGCCATCCGTCGTGCCCTCGTTCCCACCGCAGAGATTGACGCTGTGGCCGACGCCTTGGCCACCGCCCTGACCAATGTCCGGGTAGGGGACCCGGCCGACGAGGCCACCACCATGGGAGCGCTCGTGAGCACCACCCAGCGAGACGAGGTCCGTGGCGCGGTGATGAGCCTGCGATCGGCCACCAACGTGGTGGTCGACGCCTGCACCTTCCACGACGTTGACCCTGACGTCGGCGCGTTCTTGGCCCCCACCCTTTTGCGAGCCATCGACGCCGACGCCCGTAGTGTCCACGCCACCGAGGCCTTCGGACCGGTCTGCACACTGGTCGGCTACGACGGCCCCGAGGATGCGGTGCGCCTCGCCGCCCTGGGCGCCGGGAGCCTGGTGGCCTCGGTGGTCACGCCCGACGTCAACGAGGCAGCCGCGCTGACCCTGGACATCGCCGCCCACCACGGACGGGTCCATGTGCTGAACGCCTCCACGGCCGCCACCTCAACGGGTCACGGTTCACCCCTGCCCACACTCGTACACGGTGGCCCCGGCCGGGCCGGCGGTGGCGAGGAAATGGGTGGCCTACGAGGAATGCGACATCACATGCAAACCACAGCGGTGCAGGGATCACCCGACGTACTTACCGCAGTGACAGGCCAGTGGATGCCCGGAGCCACTCGCTACATCGACCGAGGTCACCCATTCAAGCTCCACTTCGACGACCTGCAGGTGGGCACGGCGATCCGCACCGGTAGTCGGACCGTCACTCTGGACGACATCGAGAACTTCGCCCACAACACCGGCGACCACTTCTACGCCCACATGGACGAGGCCGCGGCCGCGGCCAGCCCGATCTTTGGTGGCCGTGTGGCCCACGGCTACCTGGTGCTGTCCCTGGCTGCCGGCCTCTTCGTGTGGCCCGACCCAGGGCCGGTACTGGCCAACTACGGCGTCGATCGATGCAGATTCGCCAAGCCCACTTATCCGGGCGACACACTGACCGTCTGGCTCACCGCCAAGCGGAAGACCCTGCGGACCGGAGCCGGCTACGGCGAGGTGGCTTGGGACGCCCAAGTCGTGAACCAGGACGATGAAATGGTGGCCGCCTACGACGTCTTGACCATGGTGGCCAACCGTCCCGGCGCGAACAGCGCCCCGGACCCCGCCCCAGGCAAAGACCAGGGCCAAGGGATCACATGATGGGCCGCTCATGGGCCTCTATGGAGGCGTTCGAGGCATTCCTCGACCAGGGAGGCATCGTCGAGGCGGATGACGACATGCCCCACTCCTACAGGCAAGCCGTGTTCGCCTTCATCGAAATGCACGCCAACTCCGAGTTGATGGGTGGCCTCACCGAACGCGACTGGATCCCCCGAACCCCTGGACTTCGCCACAAGATGGCCGTGCTAGCCAAGACCCAGGACGAGATAGGCCACGGCCACCTGCTCTACATGGTGGCCGCCGACATGGAGCTCAAGACCCGAGAGGAAATGCTCGGGGACCTGTTCGCCGGAAAGTCGAGGTTCCACAACGTCTTTCACTACCGGGCCAAGACGTGGGGTGACCAGGTCGCCATCTCGTTCCTGGTCGACGCCGCAGCCCTGGCCACTCAGCAGGCCGTGTTCAAGAACTGCTCCTACGGCCCGTACCGACGAATCCTGAAGCGAATTATCGCCGAGGAGGGCTTCCACATGCGTATGGGCGAGGAGCGGATGATGCTCATCGCCGAGGGCACCGAGCTCCAGCGAACCATGTTCCAGCAGTCGCTGGACGACTGGTGGTGGCCAGCTCTCCAACTTTTCGGTCCCGACTCCAAGCCCGACGACCAGTTGCTGCGGTGGCACATCAAGTCGGAACGCAACGAGGTACTCCGGGCCCGCTGGGTCCAGAAGTTCGCCCCCCTACTGATCTCCTACGGATTCACCGTTCCCGACCCCGGTCTGATCCACCACCCGGAAACCGACACGTGGACTGCAGGCCCCATCGACTGGGAACCACTCAGGCGAACCCTGGCCATGGGCGGACCCGACTCGGCCCGCCGCATTGGCGACGCAGCCGCCAACTGGGCCGATACCTACTGGGTGCGCGACGCCCTCGACGCGGTATCGAATCGAGCCCTGAACCAAGCCGCAAGAGCCCCGGCATGACCAGTCGGGCGACCCCTGAAGCGGTCAGGACTGCGGTGGCCACAGTGGATGACCCGGAGTACCCCGGTATCTCCATCATCGACCTAGGCCTCCTGGAAGACATCGACGTCCAGCCCGACGGAGACGTAGTCGTCGGGCTGGTACCCACGTTCTCAGGCTGTCCAGCACTCGCCATGATCGCCGACGACATCCGCCACGCGGTCGCCGGCGTGAACGGGGTGACCGGACCACAGGCCGTCAACGTGCGCTGGTTGTCCAGTCCTGCATGGACCGTGGAACGCATGACCGAAAACGCCCGCCAGGCCATGGCCCGGGAGTTCACGGTGGCC
>JASLKB010000153.1 GCA_030747775.1 Acidimicrobiales bacterium
GAACCAGTCCTGAAACGAGGAGTTGCTGCCCGGCACGGCCACCCGGCCGGCGTACTCGGGGCCGGTCAGGTCGAACACCGAATCGGGAAGGTCGTCAGTGGCCACCTCGTCGATGTTGTAGACGAGCACCCGCCCACGGCCAGCGAAGCCGACCCAGGTGCCGTCGGGCGAGCGGTCGCCAGTCGCCACCCGAGCGAGCACGTCGTCATCTAGCTCGGAGAGCATGCCGAGGTCGTCGAGGTAGCCGGCGGGACCAGGGCTCCGGGAGAGGAACACGTCGGCGGGACTCTTGTCTCCCTCCTCGGCCAACAGAAGGGCTAGGTCGTTGGACGAGCCGTAACGTACGTCGAGTGCGATGCCGGTCTCGGCGGTGAAGGCCTCGAAAATCGGGCCGACGAGCTTCTCGCTACGGCCGGAGTAGACGGTTAGCGAGTCGGGGTCGCCGCCACAGGCCGTGGCAGTCGCCGTGAGGCCGATGAGCATCAGGATGGCTGCGGCTGAGCGGACTAGTTGCGAGGAGATGGAGCGTGTGTTCATTTTGAGAAGTTCACCGTTTCAATCAGAGGGGTTTGTAAAGGTTCCCTAACAGGAAGTAAAGGGAACCTACCAAGCAACCCTCCAGATTCACACTCCGAGGGGCACGGCCCCGGGGCCGACATATGTCACACCCACCTGGTCGCCCCGCTGCCAGCGGACGTCGGCCCCGGTCCGGGCGTGCACCGTAGAGCCGTCGCCGAGCAGAACCCGGACCATGGCGTCATGTCCGTAGTACTCGACCAGTTCCACCGTTCCTGTCGAGCCCTCGTCCAACCGGAGGTCCTCGGGTCGCACGAGGAGATCGGCCGGGCCACCGGTCACCCGGCCTACCATTTCGTCCGCGTCGCTGGCCACGGAGACGGGCCCCACCGCGGTGTCGCAGGTGCCCGATGCATCGGCAACCGGTAGGAGGTTGGCGTCACCCACGAACGTGGCCACCCACTGGTCGACGGGACGCCGGTAGAGGTCATCGGGACTTCCCACCTGGGCGATCTGTCCCTCGTTCAGCACAGCCACCCGATCGCCGAGAACGAAAGCCTCTTCCTGATCGTGGGTGACGAACACCGTCGTCACTCCGAGTTCGAGGAGCAGGTGGTGGATCTCAGATCGGACCTGGACGCGCAACGAGGTGTCGAGACTGGAGAACGGCTCGTCCAGCAATAGGACGCCGGGATGGGGAGCCAGCGCCCGAGCCAGGGCGACCCGCTGCTGCTGTCCGCCTGACAACGAGCCCGGTCGGCGATCCTCCAGGCCACCGAGGCCGACTAGGTCGAGCGTCTCGGCGACCCGCCCAGATCGACGCTCTGACCGGGGAAGGCCGTAGGCCACGTTCTGTCCGACGTCGAGGTGGGGAAACAGTGCACCATCCTGAAACACCATGCCGATACGACGCTTCTCCGGCGGGATAAAGGAGTAACTGTCTCCGAGGGTTCGTTCCCCGAGCCGGATGGTGCCGGCCATCTGGCGTTCGAGTCCGGCGATAGTTCTCAGCAGAGTGGTCTTCCCGCAGCCGCTAGGTCCCAACAGGGCGATCATCTCGCCGGCCGCCACGTCGAGGGACACGTCGTGGAGCACGGGGGGTCCGTCGTAGGCCACCGAGAGGCCGTCGATATAGAGGTCCTCGGCCGTGGCCCGAGGCACGACTACCCGCTTGTTCAGCATGCTTAACAGGCTACGGCTGTTGTAGATCACTGCCAAAGGCGGAGACCCGGCTAGTCCCGGCCACCCGTTAGCCGCTGGCTACCGTGCGGCCATGAGCCTGACCGTGGATGCTCTCGTGGTCGCAACCGAGGAAGCGGCAGTTGGACTCGGCCGGTGGGGGCCGTGGTGGGGGTTGATCGCCTCGCTGGTGCCGTTGCTGGTGGTGGTCGGGATCTCCCTCAGCCGGGGACTCGGCCTTGAACGCGACCTTGTCGTGGCCACCGTGCGGGCCATCGCCCAGTTGGTGGCGGCCGGCTGGGCGCTCACCCTGCTCCTGGACGGCGATGCATCGATGGCCTGGGCGTGGGCCTGGGTGGCCGTGATGGTCCCGATGGCCGGCGACGCCGCCCGCCGACGGGAGCCACGTCTGCCCGGCCTCGGCTGGATGACCGGCCTGGGCGGGCTGATCGGTCTGGGGATCTCGTTGAGCGTGGTGTTTGGACTGGGGGTGCTGCCCCTGGAGGCTCGAGTGCTCGTCCCGGTGTCGGGGATGGTGGTCGGGAACTCGTTGAGGGTCGTGGTGGTGGCCGCCACCCGGCTGGTCGACGGTCTCCGGGAGCGGGCGGGTGAGGTGGAGGCCCTACTGGCGTTGGGCTTCGGACCGACCCGGGCGGTGCGTGACGTGGCGTCTGATGCCCTGGGCCTCTCGTTACGACCCCAGTTGGAGACGACCCGCAGCGTTGGGATGGTGTTCCTGCCCGGTGCCCTGACCGGCCTGATCCTGGCCGGGGTCGACCCCATGGATGCCGTGCTCATCCAGGCGGCCTTGCTCTTCCTGATCTTGGGGACGGCGGCTGTCGCCGGGCTGGTGGTCGTGGTGGTCGGGGTCCGACCGTTTCTGGTGGATGGTCGGTTCGAGCCACCGATCAACTGACCCGGGCCAGTAGATCCAGTGCGGTGGTCACCGGCAGGCCTATGACGTTGTCCCGGCTGCCGATCAGCGAGGTGACGAAGTCGGCGCCGCCACCCTGGATGCCGTAGCCGCCGGCCTTGTCCAACGGCTCGCCGGTGGCCACATAGGTGGCGATCTCCGCAGATGACAGTGCACGCCACGTGACCTCGGTCGACACGGTGGTCGATGCGGTGTCGGCTGGCCCGCTGACTGCCACACCGGTCACCACGTGGTGGGTCCGCCCGGACAGGCGGCTGAGCATGGCCGTTGCGATTCCGGGAGTGCCGGGTTTGCCCAGTACCACGCCGTCAAGCACGACCACCGTGTCAGCAGCCACCACGCGCCGGTTAACACCGTCGGTGATCGAGGCGAGCACCGCGTCGCGCTTGGCACACGCCAGTCGCTCCACCATGGCGGTCGGGTCTTCACCGGGCAGCGGCGACTCGTCGATGTCGGGGATCCGGACCTCGGGATCAAGCCCGGTGGCCCGCAACAGGTCGAGGCGGCGGGGCGACGCCGAGGCGAGAATCAGGTGGCGAGTGGGCATGGGGCCTGTCGGGCGGCTCAGCCGCCGGAGATCAGCAGCTCGGCCTCGGCCGACGGAGGGGTGGCGTCCTCGGGGTCGTCCAGCCAGCCATCGGGCAGCGCCACAGGCCTTGGACCGTTGCGGTGACTCCGGGGCACGCGCAGTGAGGCCGGATCCAGGGCCATGTCCGGGTCGACCTCGTCGAGTAGGTCGACCAGTAGCCCGTCGAGATGGTCGATGTCGGTGATCGACTGGAAAGCATGGCGAATCGCCGGGCCGGTGGCGTAGCCCTTGAGGTACCAAGAGGTGTGCTTGCGGAAGTCCTTGATGCCGTGTGGGCCAGCCCATTCCACGAGCAGGCGGGCGTGGCGGGCCATGGCCCGGGCTACGTCGGCTAGCACGGGCGGTTCGCCGGGTTCGGCTCCCCCAGCGTCTGGGGTGGGGCCGAAAACAGCGGCCAGGTCGCCAAACAGCCACGGTCGGCCGAGGCAACCCCGACCCACCACCACGCCGTCACATCCGGTGGAGCGCATGAGTCGAAGGGCGTCCCACGGCTCCCACACGTCACCGTTTCCGAACACCGGAATGGAGGTCACCGCGGCCTTGAGTGCCGCTACTGCGGTCCAGTCGGCCTCACCGGAATAGAGCTGCTCGGCGGTGCGGGCGTGGAGAGACACCGCGGCGGCGCCTACCGACTCGGCGATGCGGCCCGCCTCGAGGAAGGTCAGGTGGCTGTCGTCGGTTCCCTTGCGGAACTTCACCGTCACCGGAACCGGTCCGGCCTGCTCCACGGCGGCCCGCACGATGGACTCGAACAATCGGGGTTTCAACGGGATGGCCGCGCCGCCACCTTTGCGGGTCACCTTGGGCATGGGGCAGCCGAAGTTCATGTCGATGTGGTCAACCCGGCCCTCGCCGGCCAGCATCTCGGTCGCCCGACCGATGCTCTCGGGTTCGGTGCCGTAGAGCTGGATACTGCGGGGCGTCTCGTCGGGATCGAAGTGGGCCAGTCGCGACGTCTTGAGATGCCCGTCGACCAGGCCTCGGGCGGTGATCATCTCGCTCACGTAGAGCCCGGCGCCGAACTCCCGGCAAACGGCCCGAAACGGGTAATTGGTGATGCCCGCCATCGGGGCCAGGACCACGGGGGTCTTCAACTCGATGGGCCCGATTCGGA
>JASLKB010000154.1 GCA_030747775.1 Acidimicrobiales bacterium
CCGACCACCTTCGGTCAGGGTACAGGGGGGTGTGCGTTGGGCCGGTTTGTCGGCGAGGACGAATCAGTGCACCCGGGGCAGGGTCCGGTAGTCGATCCTCGGCCCGCATGCAGCCGAAGAGGCATCCGGCACCTACGGTCTCCATGGTGACCTGAATTTGAGATTCCATATCGGGAGGTTGAGCCATGGGCGCACTAGGCAAGTTGGGCTTTGAGGTGCGATCGGCCAACGTCCTACAACGAGCGGTACAGAAGGTGGCATCAACCCGGGTTGGGGCCTGGTACTTCTCCAAGACCCTCCACTTGCCCGACAAGGCACTGTTCAAGGTCACCGGGGGTCGACTGACCGTCCCCGCCCTCCTGGCTGGACTGCCCGTGATGATGCTGACCACCACCGGCGCGAAAACCGGGAAACCCCGGACCATGCCCTTGCTCGGCATCCCCGTTGGCGACGACCTGGCGGTAATCGGGTCCAACTACGGCCAGAGAAACACCCCCGGTTGGGTGTACAACCTCGAAGCCGACCCGTCCGCGGTCGTCGCGTACCGGGACCGCTCGGTGGAGGTCGTCGCCCGTCGGGCCGACGAAGCAGAGACCGACCGGATCTTCGCCCTTGGCCATGCCTTTTATCCCGGCTACGCCAAGTACCGGTCGAGGGCCGACCACCGGATCATTCGAGTTTTCATCCTTGAGACGGCCACATAGGCAGCCGATCCCGACGCTCCCCGTCGTCGGCACCGGAGGTGCGTTTCAGGACGTGAAGGCGCCGCCGTTGAGGCCGATTGTCTGGCCGGTCACCCACGACGCTTCGTCGGACGCCAGCCACAGACAAGCCGCCGCCACGTCGTCGGGCGTCCCGAGTCGGCCCACCGGGATGACCTTCCGAAAGGCGGCAACCGTCTCCTCGCGGACTGAGTCCATGACCCCGAGTGCCACCGAGTTGGCGGTGATCCCATCGCGACCATGCTCAAGGGCCAGACTGCGCAACAGACTTAGGGCACCGCCCTTGCCCACCGAGTACGGGGCGAACCCGATGCCTACCCCGTGGGTGCCGGCCGCCGAGGAGATGGCGATGATCCGTCCATGGCCTCGTTCCACCATGCCGGGTAGCACGGCGTGGCAGCAGTACAGGACCCCCAGCAGGTTGACCTCCATCGGGCCCTGCCAGTCCTCGGGCACGGTCTCGGCGAAGCGCTTCGGCAGCATGTCCTCGGCACCACCGTTGCCGGCGTTGGCCACCAGCACGTCAACCGGTCCGAAGTCGGCAACCGCGGCCAGCACGGCATCCCGGTCGGTGACGTCAAACGGCACCGCAGTGGCCTGGCCACCATTCTCGACGATGTCGGCGACGATGTTCTCTGCCCGCTCGGCCCGGAGGTCGTTGACCAGTACGCGGGCTCCTGCGGTAGCCAGCATCTGAGCGATCCCGGCGCCGATGTTCTGGCCCCCACCTGTCACGAGTGCAGTGCGGCTAGTTAGATCAAACACGATGTTTCCTCAGAGTCTTCCAACGGTCTTCTTTATTAACCGTCTTCGCTTTGGCTTGGGACTGCCCGTTCCGCCAAGAGGCGTTGACCGAGGTGTTCGATCTGTCCGTCCTGGTTGGCCAACAGAGCGTCGTTGTAATGGCGGCCACCGAAGTGGTGGCTGGGACCGGTCGGGGCAAACCCCATGAGCACTGAGATCCGGTGCGGACCAGCAGTGGACGTGGGTGGTAGCGAGGCGTGCATCAGGTCCGAGTAGTGGAGGGTCACGTCACCGGGACCGATAGGCAGACCGACGCCGTCCGGCGCCTCGGTCGCCTGGCCGTCAACGAACGGAAAGGATCCCCGGTGTGACCCGGGTAGGAACCGGAGCTCTCCAGCTTCGGCAGAACCATCAGTGAGACAAATGGTCAAGACCGTCGAAGGGCAGCGGTTGGCGTGTCCACCCATACCGCAGTCCCGGTGCCACGGTAGATCCCCGAGACCATCGGTCATGCCTGGTCGCTTCCACAACATGGTCACCCTGTCGACCGATTCCGGACCATCGTCCACGCTGGGGGCCAGCTCTTCGTCGGCGATCCCGACGATTTGCCGCACCCGCTGGTCGTCGATCAGAGCGTTCAGGCTGGGTCGGCTGGCTGCCCGTAGAACGCGGGTCAAGACCTCGGTTCCGCTCCCATCTCGACCCCACCAGGAGGTCATGTCACCCGGTCTCGCCTCATCGGCGAGGATCTCGGCGTCGTCCAGCATGACGTCAACCTCGTCGCTGCTGAAGACGCCAGAGATACACAGGTAACCGGCCGTTCGAAGAAAATTCGCAGCGTTAGTAGCAGTGGCCTTTAGCTGGGAAAATGGAAACGTCCGGGTCGGGTCGAGTGGTGAACCATCGACGTCGCGCAGGTCGACAGATTCGGGATCGAAGATCGGGAGACCATGGAACAAGGCGCGGAGGCCCGGCTCCCAACCCATGAACCGGAGGGGATCGCCGAACGGCACCGTTGCCCGGTCTGTGTAGAGCAGACCGGGGGCAGTGTCGAGGTCCGAGGCCAGGCCCAGCCACGCCTCGAGACCGACTGACACCACCACGTCGGCGCTGTCCTCACCCTCCACCAGTCGGACAGATCCATCGACTGGCACGTAGGTCCAGGAACCAGCTGGTGTACGGACGGCCAAGGCCCCCTTGCCAGACAAGTAGCCATGAGCCAGGGCACCGGTTCCATCGGCGATCCGACCAGGTAGTACCTCGGTGTGGAAACGCTGGAACGACTCGGCGTCAGGGCTCAGGACTCCAGAATCAGTGGGCTGCTGGCTCATGACCAGACGGTAGTTAAGCGAGCCCACTGAGTGCCATGACTATCTGAATAGTGCGATGGGTCCGGTGTAGGTTCCGCGACCGTGATTACGAGGCCGGACCTTGACGTGCGGGCCATGGCAGCAGGTCGGCTCGTCCGGCTGCGGTCCACCATGGTGGCCGACGGGATCGACCTGCTGGTCCTCCACAATCCAGTGAGCCTCAGGCATGCCGTCGAGTACCGCTCCTACAACACCTTCCAGGCCCACATACCGACTTCCTACCTACTGGTGCCCGCCGAAGGACCGGTGGTGATGCACGGGGCCAATGCCACCGATGTGCCACTGGTCGACGAGTTCCTCCCAGCCAACGCGGTCACCGTCTTTGACTCAGGCCTAGATCAGTTCGAGGTGGCGAGGCGTTTCGCACGCGATGTAGTTGCCGGCGTCAAGGGAGCGGGGCTTGGAACCGGCGCCCGGGTTGGCGTAGAGCGACTGTTGCCTTCGGCACATGCCGCTCTGGTCGAAGCCGGGATCCAGATCGTTGACGCTGAGGGGACTGTCGAGTTGGCCCGTAGCCGCAAGTCCGACCTTGAGATGGTGGCCCTCGGCCATGCCGTCGAAGTGGCAGAGCACGGCATGGCCGTCATGGAGGCTGCCCTGGTACCCGGCATGACCGAGAACGGCCTGTGGTCCCTGATCCACCAGGTCAACGTGTCCCACGACGGCGACTGGTTCGATGGCCGGATGCTCTGTTCAGGGCCCCGTACCAACCCCTGGTACCAGGAGGCTGGGCCAAGGGCCATCGAGGCTGGAGACCTGGTGGCCTTCGACACAGACATGATCGGTCCATTCGGCTACTGCGCTGACATCTCCCGCACCTTTGTCTGTAGGGATCTAGGCGGCCGCCGAGAGCCGACGCTCGAACAGAGGAGGCTGTACGAGATGGCCCGCCACGAGGTCGGGCACAACACGGAGTTACTCCGAGTCGGAGCATCGTTTCGAGAACTATCAGCGGCCACTTGGCGCCAACCAGATGAGGTGTGGATGAACCGGTACGCGTGCGCCTTCCACGGGGTGGGCATGTCGGACGAGTATCCCAGGATTCCATACCCGGCCGACTGGGAGCGGTGCGGCTATGACGGCGAGGTAGAGGACGGCTTGGTGTTGTCCGTGGAGTCCTACGTCGGACCCGACGGTGGAGCCGAGGGCGTGAAGCTCGAACAGATGGTGCAGGTCACTACCGACGGGGTCGTCCCGCTGTCGACTTACCCGCTGTGGGACGAGGACTGAGGTCGTCCCCGGTGTCGATCGACGAGGCCTACGGTCTCTATGACGCGACGGGGTTGGCCGGACTGGTGGTGTCGAACGAGGTCAAGGCCGTCGAGCTTGTCGAGGTGGCGATTACCCGGATAGAGGCACAGAACTCCAGGCTGAACGCTGTGGTAATTCCCGCCTTTGCCGACGCTCGGGACCGGGTGGCGGCCGGCGTTCCGTCGGGCCCGCTCCATGGCGTCCCATACCTGGTCAAGGACCTCAACACCAATGTGGCCGGCTTG
>JASLKB010000155.1 GCA_030747775.1 Acidimicrobiales bacterium
AGGGGTCACGCCAAGCCAGAAGATGTGACTGCACGCCACCGGCTGGGCTTGGCACCCAACTGAGGAAAGCGTCGCTTTCCGCCGCGACCACGGACAACACCACCGAAGCTGAAACAGACGGAGCAGTCGTTGTCGTTGTCGTTGTCGTTGTCGCGACCGTCGAATCGACATCATCGTTGGTCACACTCACCGCGACGTCAGCGACCGAGTCGTAGGCGTCGTCCGAGGATGCGTCGACCACCGACAAGGTGACCGTGGCGTTCTGAGTGCCGTCGACCACCGTGTCCGCCACCCCGGTCACCGTGATCGTCTGCGCGGTGTTCCAGTTGCCCGAAGTGAACGTCACCGTGGCCGGTGACACGGTCACCTCCCCGGTGTCAGAACTGGCAACCGAGACGACCACGTCAGATGACGGCTGGGTGTTGAGCACCACGGTGAACGTGTCGGTGCCGCCGGATTCGGTGGTCGCCGTCGAACCGTCCGACTCGGAGACCGAAACCCCCGGCGAGTCGTCGTCAGAGGTGGTCACCGTGACCGTCTGGTCGGCCAGCGCGTCGAACGAGTTGTCGCTGGAGGCGTCGACGACGGCCACCGTCACCGCAGTGGTCTGGTTGCCGTCGGTGAGACTGTCGTCGACGCCGGTGACCGTCACGGTCTGCGCGGCGTTCCAGTTGCTCGACGTGAACGTCAACTGGGCCGGCGACACCGTGGCTTCTCCGGTGTCGGCCGAGACGACCGACAGGACCACGTCCGAGGCCGGCTGGGCGCCCAGCACCACGGTGAACGTCGCCGTGGAACCCGCCTCGGACACCGTCACCGAAGTCCCGGACAGGGTGAAAGCGGCCGTGTCGTCATCAGAGGTGGTCACCGACACGGTCGAATCCGCTACCGCGTCGTACGCATCATCCGACGACCCGTCGACGACGGCCACGGTCACCGCCGTCGTCTGGGTGCCGTCGACGACATTGTCGTCGATGCCGGTGGCCGTAACGGTCTGAGCGGTGTCCCAGTTCGAGTTGGTGAACGTCAACGTGGTCGGCGACACGGTCGCCTCGCCGGTGTCAGCCGAGACGACCGACAGGACCACGTCGGAGGACGGCTGGGCTGTCAACGCCACGGTAAACGTGTCGGTCGACCCGCTTTCGCTGACGGAAGTCGAACCACCCGACTCGGTGACGGTGATCCCCGTTCCGGTACCGATGTAAGCCGTCCCGTCGTATCTGCCCTCGCAGTCCGCAGTGTGGCCGACGACTTCGTAGGTGAGGTTGAAGGTGTAGGTGCTGCCTACCGAGAAAACTGACGGGTCCGAGTGCCAGGAGCACACGTTGTAGACGTCTCCATGCCAAAAGCCGATTCCGCCGTCGTTCGATTCCCCAAAGGTGATCCGAGTGGCGTTGCGGGACGCGTCGTAGGTAACGACTTCGTTCCCCACAGTCCAGATCCCACAGTTACCGGACTGCCAGTCGACGGTGCCGTCGAAATGTTTGTACATCCCAGCACTATTCGTGTTCCAACTGTCCCATTCTTGAGGCTCCTCGCAGGTGCCCCGGTAGGTGAATACTGCCGAGACACCCCAAGCACTGTTGTTCTTCACCGGCCAGTTCGTGTCGTTGAGGGTGTCATAGCCAGTTGGGCAGGACGTCCCGGTGCCGTTGACCGTGCAGTACGGGGTGCCGGAGGTCGTGGCGCTGTCGTAGATGTACAGGACCACCCCGTCGTAGACCTGGAGTATCGAGTTGTACGTCGATTGGTTTGGGTTGCGGGAGTCCCAGTCCTCCATTTCGAGCAACTTGTCCGAAGCCGAAAACTCGGCCGAAGCCGGAGGGGCGGTAGCCACCAGGGCCACGGCGACCATCAACACCGCGGCGACAACCCATCGCCATCGCGCTCCCACACCGGGGCGCCGCACGAGACCGACTTTCACCACCTCAAGGCTACGTAGATCGGCAGTTCAAGCGAGGACCGTGGCGAACCGGTTCGGTAGGTGAACCATCGCATGAGGCCACCATCACGATTCTCGGCCCCAGTCGCTAGATCATCTTGAGGAGTTCGTCCTCGTAGGACCAGTCGAACTGCCTGCCACCAGTCTCACGATGCCACGCATGTGTCTGGGCCACCATCGAAGCGAGATCATGCTGCGGTTCCCAGCCCGTATCGCTCTTCAGGGCATCGATGTTGAACACCACGCTGCGGTTCCAGCGGTGGATGTTGGGAGCCAAACGCGGGATTACCGAAGCGAACCTGAACCGGTGGCGCACCGCCTGCTGCCTCTTACGCGCTTCCTCACTGGTTCGAATGTCGATGTTGGCCCGCGACCCGCTGTCGACGGAGATTTCCACCTCCCCGTCCCACAGGGCTTCCATCAACTCGAACGGGATGAACCGGAGATCCGGCTCGACGCCCAGATGCTCGGCAGTGGTCCGCACGTAACCGAGGTCGGTCTGGAAGCCCTTCCCTGTCAGGTTGTAGCGCCGCCCCACCGTCGCTGGAGCGTGCATGACCGCCTCCAGCGCTCGAGCCTGGTCGTCCACATGGCCGACCTGGGACAGGGTGGTGCCGTCGCCGGGCACCAGCACCGGACGCCCCTGTTCGAGCCGGGCGTACATGCGCTGTTCGCGGTCCGGGATGATGTTTCGGGGCCCGTAGACCATCGAGAAGTACACGACGGTGGCTGGAAACCCCCGCTCGGCGTGGGCGGCCAGCAGCGCGTCCTCGCAGAGCAGCTTGTTGGAGCCGTACTCGATCTGGGTCGCCCCCCGCTCGAGAGGATGGTCCTCGGTGATGGGCAGGTGGTCGGCCGCCGCGTACACCACAGTCGAGCTGGCGAACACGTACTGCCCGGTGCAGCCCTCGAAGAGGTCCATCATGAGGGCTACGTCGTCTGGGTGGTAGGCGCTCACGTCGAACACCACGTCGAACTCGGAGCCGCCGAGCACCTCGCGTACCTGGTCGTGGTCAGTGCGATCGGCGTAGAGGCGGTTGATTCCCTCCGGGAGGGGTGCATCGGTCTGGCCGCGGTTGACGATCGTGACGTCATGGCCCTGGCGGACCAACTCGTGAACCAGGGCCAGCCCGTTGAACTGGGTGCCCCCCATCACGAGAACCTTCTTCGGCGTACCGCTCAACGGACGATTCCCGCCCAGGCCTTTCGCTCCTCCGGCCTCGGGTCGTGCAGCAGTCCGCAATCTTCGTCCAGGTTCATGACCACCCGGCTGTCCGGGGTGTAGCCGGGCCAGCTTCCCAGTGCCGCCGTAGACGGGTCCCCGTCCCGGATGAACGCGATCCAGGCGTCATGGATCGTCTCGGACAGGGCCGTGGGCTGGTCGCCCGGTCCGATGAAGAGGTCGACGCCAGGCCGGTCGATGGTGTTGAAGGTGAACGGGATCTCCAGGGCGTGGGCGGAACCGAACATGCCGTCAAAGGCCCGGGAGTCCCACGAGAAGCGGTACATCCAGGTCCGGGCGCCGTGGACGTGGCGGTACTCGGCGTGCCGGATCGCAGGCATGCCGAACACCTTGTCAGAACCGATGGCGCACGCCAGCCAACCCGGCGCCACCTCGCCGGACCTTTCGTCGCCGAGACGGCGCCGGTAGACGGCGAGCAGGCTCTCCGGGTCATCGGTGATGCGGGCCACCACGTCGGTAGCGGCGTCGGCGTCGGCGGCAGTGACCCCCCACAGGGACAACTCGTCCTCGTTGGTGCCGGTGAGCAACGGCACCTCACAGCCGCGACCCTCGGCCACCAGGTCCCGTGGGTCGCCGGGCAGCAGGTCATGCCCCCACACCGGGTAGAAGGGCTCCTGGCTGCGGCCCGTTCCCTGGCCCTGTTCCTCGCTGACGCGTTCCTGGGCCTCGAGGAGGTCCTCGACGGGCATTTCCATCAACTCTTCGGCCGTCGGGTTGCCGAGAGCGGACAGGAAGTCGTCGGCGATGGCCTTGCCGTCGACCGGGTCGAAGGTGTGGTGCAGGGCTCCGCTCTGGGCGATGGCCTGCTGGAAGAGGCCCTCGGTGGACGGCATGGCCAGCAGGTTCGACACGCTGAACGCCCCAGCCGACTCGCCGCCGATGGTGATGCGTTCCGGATCGCCGCCGAACGCCGCGACGTTGTCGCGGACCCAACGGACGGCGGCCACCTGGTCGAGGGTTCCGTTGATGCCGCAAGTGGCGAAGTCGTCGCCCAGGTGCGCTCCCAGGTCGCAGAACCCGAGCGCGGCGAGCCGGTAGTTGATGGTGACCACGACGATGTCGCCCCGGGTGGCGAACGACGTGCCGTCATACCACGGCACCGAGCCCTGACCGTGCTT
>JASLKB010000156.1 GCA_030747775.1 Acidimicrobiales bacterium
GTAGGGGCTCCCCGGCCACTGATTGTTAGGCGCTGGCCCACCTGAAGTCGGTCAGGGTCGGTAATCGAATTTTCGCGCATCAGGGCGGACACGGTGACCCCGTAGGCGGCGGCGATCTCCGAGAGGCTGTCCCCCGACCGCACCACCACGACCGTCGGACCCTTAGCTCGGGCGGCCCCAGAGGCACCTGGGACCAGGAGTTCCTGACCCACATATACCGAATCCGGGTCGGTGATGCCGTTGGCGGACACGAGGGCGTCCACCGTCACCCCGTGGTAGGTAGCGATCCCTGACAAACTGTCGCCCGACTGCACTACGACGACCAGCGGGGGAAGAGTCATCGTCACCCCGTCACCGGGCACCACCAGTTCCTGACCCATGTAAAGCCTGTCCGGGTCAGTAATCCCATTGGCCGCCATCAGTGCCGATACCGAGGTGCCGTGCTCGGCGGCCAACTCCGACAACGAATCACCCGCCTCAACGATGACGGTCACGTCGGCACTGGCGGGCGGCACGACCGTCAGCGATACCCCCAGTAAGGCAAACACCATGGTCAGCGCACCAGTCAGTGTCCTCCAGTATCCAGGACCAGCGGGATGACAGCTCCTCACGATGCCGTCCATCATTCCGTTGAATTCCAACGATCCGTCGAGCGAAGGCGAGCCGAGAACAGGATGGCCATAGAGGCGGCGGCTACTGACACCGTGGCTAGGAGCCCCAGTTCGACCCGAAGGAATAGGTCATCACCGAGCGCCACCACCGGTGGAAAGGCAACCAGCCCAAAGACCCAGGCCAGAGCCATCCGCCCCTGCGCCCGACAGGCCACGAGGGCCTGGGCGAAGGACAGCGCCATCATCATTACGGCACTGGACGCGGCCAACAGCACCATGTCCTGGCGTTCGACGGCGAAGTCGGCCCCGAACGCGAACTCCACAATCCAGGTCCCAAACAATGCGCAGACGACTATCGCCACCCCACCGATTCCCGCTACAAGACCCAATAGGCGTCGAAATACGTTAACCAGTTCATCGAACTGACCAGCCCCGACTAGGGCCGACAACCTAGGCAACAACGAGGCCTGCACCGCCTGGAAAAAGAAGAGCGGCACCCGAGCGATGAGTAGTGCATTCAGGAACCGACCCGGGTCATCGGCCTGGTCCGAACCAGCCAGGGCCTCGACGACAAGTGGGCTCACGTTCAGCACCAGCGCGGTGGCCACCGACGCCACTAGCAGCGCCCCAAGTGCCCGAGACAACCCACCAGCTGGTTCGGCCGGACCCTCCAGCGAGAACTCCCGTTGGCCGACTAGTGCAAAAACCACCCCAATGAAAGGCGCTATACCGACGGCCAGGCCGTATGCGCCAACCCCGCCAACGGTTGTGACGAGCACCAGCACCATGACGAGGCGACCAACACCATCGCCAATGAAGTAGCGGGAGTACCCGCCGAAGCGACCAAGTCCAGCAAGCACTCCACGTACCAGATGCCCAATGCCAAGGCCGACCAGTACTAGCAGGAGCCCGACCACCAGAAGGCCGTGGCCGTCGAAAAGGTCGTGACGGATCCGGCCTCCGAGCACCAGCGCCAAGATGACCAACAAGCCCACCATGCCGGCACCGATGCAACCCGCCGTCCGGACCACAGGGCCGATACTCCCACCGGATCGGGCAGCAATGATCCGTGCCACCTCCTGCTCCAACGGTTGGAAGAAACCCGGACCCAGCAGGAAGCTCAGCGCCCAAAGGAGACCAACTGGCGTGTAGTCCTCGGGTCCGAGGGCACGCGATGCGAGCGTAATGAACGCGTATGCCGCTAGTCCGTTGACCATCAGGCCACCACCGACCGCGACAGTGCCCTCCGGAAGTCGATCCAGGAGCTTCATCGACCAGTCAGGCGATTGATTCGACCGAGCGGAAGTGGTCGATCATCCCGGCGAGGCCTTCCCGCAAGGTCACGGTCGGCTCCCACCCCAGGAGCGTCCGTGCCCTAGAGATATCGGGACAGCGCTGGGCCGGGTCTCCAGTCCGCTCAACTGGCAAGGTGACCGATTCGATCCTGCTGGTGGATCCGGTCATCTCGATCACCAACTCTGCGAGGGCGAGGACCGTGAACTCAAAAGGGTTCCCGATGTTGACCGGACCGGTCGCCGTGTGGTCGAGCAACGCCGTCAGGCCCGCTACTTGGTCCGACACGTGACAAAAACTCCGGGTCTGGGATCCGTCACCGTGAACGCTCAGGGGCTCCCCCCTGAGCGCCTGGGAAACAAAGGTGTTGACGACTCTCCCGTCGGCGGGTGCCATCCGTTCCCCGTAAGTGTTAAAGATCCGGGCGATGCCGACATCAGTGTCATAAATCCGGTGATGGGCCATGACCAGCGCCTCTCCGAACCGTTTCGCCTCGTCGTAACAACTCCGTGGCCCGATCGGATCGACATGACCGACGTAGTCCTCAGACTGCGGGTGCACCTCGGGGTCCCCGTAGACCTCACTGGTCGAGGCCTGGAGAAACCGCGCATCACTTCTCGAGGCAAGGTCCAAAAGCCGCCGGGTTCCCGTACTCCCGACCTCGAGGATGGCCAGCGGGATCCTCGCGAAGTCGTCCGGCGACGCTGGACTAGCCAGGTTCGCCACAGCATCGAAGGACCCTAGATCAGGTAGACGATCGGTCACGTCGTGTTCGACGACGGTAACCCGGCCATCGGCGGTCAGGTGAGCAAGATTCAATCTACGCCCAGTCGAGAAATCATCGATCACCACCACCTCGTCCCCGCGAGTCAACAGGTAATCGGTCAGGTGGGAGCCAATGAAGCCCCCTCCACCGGCGACGAGGACCCGCATGGGGCTCAGTGACCGACGCCCCGGTAGGTGAAGCCATGACGCTCCCACCGGGCCCGGTCCAGCAGGTTTCGAGCGTCGACCACCGTCGGGGAGGCCATCAGTGCCGCGACCTCCACTGGATCCTCCCATCGGAACTCGTCCCACTCGGTCAGCACCACGAGAACCTCGGCACCATCACACGCCGATAAAGCGTTCCCCGCCAGGTCAACGGTGTCATAACCGGATGGCAGATCTCCGACGGCGTTGACGGTCGGATCGTAAGCGCGGACCGACGCGCCGGCCGACGTCAAACGGTGGATCACCGACAACGCCGGCGACTCCCGGAGATCGTCGGTGCCCGCCTTGAACGTTAACCCCCAGACCCCGACCGTCCGACCCGTCAGGTCGCCCCCCACTGCATCACAGACCTTGTCGGCGATCCTCGAAAACTGCTCCTCGTTCACTGCGATGACGCCATCGAGGAGTCGAAAGTTGTAGCCGGCCTGCTCCGCTATACGTACCAGTGCCCTGGTGTCCTTCGGAAAGCAGCTCCCTCCCCAACCGGGCCCCGGTTTCAGAAACTCAGAGCCGATCCGAGTGTCGCAACCAAGACCCAGGATCACATCGTTGACATCGGCGCCCACCCCCTCACATACCGCGGCGATGGCGTTCACGAACGAGAGCTTGGTGGCCAAGAATGCATTTGCCGCGTACTTGATGGTCTCAGCCGACGCCGGATCCGTGACCACCGTCGGGGCCGTCACCCCGAGGTACAGCGACAACACCTTGATGGCAGCCGACTGGTCCTCGCAGCCGATCACGATGCGGTCCGGGTGGAGGAAGTCCTGGACCGCTGAACCCTCCCTCAGGAACTCGGGGTTTGAGACCACGGTGACGTCCGATCGACCCAGCACCCGTTCCACCACACGGGTCGAGCCGACGGGGACCGTCGACTTGTTGACCACGATGGACTCCGCCGGCATTAGAGATGCGATCTCAGCGCTGGCCGCTTCGATATAACTCAGGTCGGCCGTGCCATCGTCTTTCTGTGGCGTCGGCACACATAAGAAGGCGACCTCACAGTCGACAACCGCGTTAGAGGCCCCAACCACGAACTGGAGACGTCCCTCACTAATGCCCTCGCGGACCAGCAACTCGAGACGATCCTCGACGATGGACACTTCCCCAGCCGACAACCGAGCCACCTTCTCGACATCGAGGTCGGCACAGACCACGTCGTGGCCGAGGTGAGCGAAGCAGGCGCCGGTGGTCAGCCCGACATAGCCAGTTCCGATGATCGCGAGACGTGCCATGGTTCAGGATTCTCGCATGGGCCCGGCCCGACTCCCACGCATGCCACTAATCAGACGGGATCTCCCGTGTCGGGCATCCGGATCTGTCGACTAGACGCGCGCATCAGCCCTCGGGTGGAGCGGTCACCTTCGGCGTGCAGACACCGTCCAGTTCGGC
>JASLKB010000157.1 GCA_030747775.1 Acidimicrobiales bacterium
CCCCAGAAGGGAGCCGTCCTCGTCCTGGTGCTGTCGGCCCTTCTGGTCGTCCTCATGTCCTACTACCTAGTCAGCACCATGCGGATGCAGCGGGAGATCCGGGCATGAGCAGGCGACGAAGGCGGAACCCGTGGCGGCGACCGATCGGCCTTGCCACCTGGACGTGGGCCTACGTGCTTTGGATGTTTCTACCGGTAGCTATTGCCGTCTTGTTCTCGTTCAATGGCGGGCGCAGTCGTTCCGTCTGGCAGGGCTTCTCGCTGCGATGGTGGACCGGGGAACCTAATGCCTCGCTTCTCCACGACGAGACCCTGCACAATGCACTACGTAACTCGTTGGTTCTGGCTCTCCTCACCATGCTGGTGGCAACCCCAATCGGCATCACTCTGGCTATCGGCCTGGCCCGCTGGCGGTCCCGGACAGCCAGCGGCGCCAACTGGTTGATGTTGGTCCCGCTTGTCACCCCCGAGATCGTGATGGGCGCGTCACTGCTGTTGGTCTTCACGAGCCTGTACACCGGAATCCCGCTGGGACGACCAGCCCAGTTGCTGGGCCACGTGACCTTCTCCATCTCGTACGTGGTTGTGGTGGCCCGTGGTCGGCTCTTGTCGATCGGACGGGATTACGAGGAGGCGGCTCGAGACCTGGGTGCTACCCAGTTCCAGGCCCTCCGCCTAGTCCTCCTGCCACTGCTCGCACCAGCCATCTTCGCCGGCTTCGTGATCGTGTTCGCCATGTCGATCGACGACTTCGTAATCAGCGCCTTCCTGTCCTCGGGGGCCGGGTCAGAGACGGTGCCTGTTCGGATCTACTCGGCCGTGCGGACCAGCTCTACGCCAGCGTTAAACGCCCTAGCCTCGTTCCTCGTCGCCTCCACGCTGGTCGCCCTCGCCCTCGGAGCCGGTGTCATGTCGTGGTTCCGGCGTCGTCGCGGAACCCAGGAGTCAGCGCTGACCGACCTCACCTCCGTCGGCATCTGAACCTAACGGACCTGGAAATCGGTCAGCTGGCCAGCAAGCGGAGGGCGTCGACCGGCATCTCCGCGTGGGTGGCACCTTCGCCTGCTACCCCACCGCTATTGGCCAACAAGGCATGAAAGGCCAGGTCCCCGCTTCTGAGGTGGACCTGGGTGGTGGCGCCGGTGAAAACTCGACGCTCCACGACAACGGGCAGTCCATTGTCTGGCTCTCCTTCGACTAGCCGAACCCGCTCGGGCCGAATAACCACTCGGCAACGCCCGACTGGTCCGTCACCAGTCGCCCGAAGCACTCGGTCCCCAACCTGGATCCTCCCCCCACCCAGATGTTCCACATCTAGGAGATTGGCCACGCCCAAGAAATCGGCCACCGAGCCGTCGATCGGCTCCTCATAGACCTCCCGAGGGGTCCCCACCTGCACCAGACGGCCCTCGTCCATCACAGCCAAGCGGTCGCTCATCGTCAGCGCCTCCTCCTGGTCGTGGGTGACGTACACAAAGGTGATGCCGATCGCCTGCTGGAGGCTGCGCAACTCCACCTGAAGGGCCTTGCGGAGGCGGGCATCTAGCGCCCCCAACGGTTCGTCGAGCAACAGGACCCGCGGCTCCAGTATCAGGGCTCGCGCCAGGGCAACGCGCTGCTGCTGCCCTCCGGAAAGTTGGTGGGGACGCCGACCCTCCAAGCCACCGAGTTCAACCAGGTCCAGCGCCCGCGCGACCCGCGTCGCCACCTCATCGGTTGAGACCTTCTGAAACCGAAGCCCGAAAGCCACGTTGCGTTCCACGGTCAGGTGGGGGAAAAGCGCGTAGCTCTGGAAGACGGTGTTGACCGGGCGGTGTTCCGGCGCCAGGTCAGTGACCTCCTCACCGTCGATCCACACCGAGCCCCGGTCCGGCCGTTCGAAGCCCCCGATGATTCGCAGCGTTGTGGTCTTGCCGCATCCCGACGGCCCGAGGAGGGAGAAGAACTCACCGGACGCTATGTCAAGGTCGATGCCCCGGACCACGGCCACGTCGTCGAACCGCTTCTCGAGGTCGGAGAGGACCACGTGGCCCGTGGCGACCGCCATTGGCGCAGCGTATCGGCTCGGGCTTCGGCGAACTGACGGGTCAGTCAGTAAGGTGCAACCGGTGGAAAAGTCGAAGGAACACAAGCCGGCCGTCGAGAAGCGTCGGATCCAGATCCTTGAGGCAGCCTGCACGGTTATGGGCAAGCAGGGGATCGCCGCCACTCGAGTGGGCGACGTGGCGAAGTACCTCGGGATCTCGACAGGTCTCGTCCACTACCACTTCGACACCAAGGATGAACTCCTGGCCGCCGCGTTCAGGCACGCTGCCGAAAAGGAGCTAGCGGCTTTACGGCTACTGGTGACAACCGACGGAACACCAAGAGAACTGCTCAACATAGTGATCAACAATTTCTTCCCAGCTAGCAGCTTTTCTAGTTGGCGACTGTGGATCGAGGGCTGGGCGGTCGCGCTGCGGTCCGAGTCCTTCCAACGGACGGTCATGGAGTTGGACGAGGCCTGGGTTGAGGTTCTCGCTGACACCCTCACAGACGGTGTCGCCTCCGGTGACTTCGCCTGTGTCAACCCCCGGGACTCGGCATGGCGGCTTGCCTGCCTAATTGAGGGCTTGGCCATCCAGCAGGTGGCCCACGGTGGGGTGATCAACGACGTCGAAACGCGACGCTTGGTCGCCGACGCGGTCGAGGCCGAGATCAGCTAGCACCTCGCTCGACAGAACCCGACCTGGCGACCGGCCATCAAGCTTGGTCCTCCAGCGGACAGACGCGTCGGAGCCACAGGCCACCGCCGGCGTCGAAGGCCTCGGGCATGTCGGTCACCGGAGCGACAGCCGGATAGCGACACAGAAGGTTCGAAATCCGTGACACGATCATCCCCGTCCGTCGGAACTGCGTACGCCCTTAACCGTAAGTCGGGGGGTGAGCTGCTCGGTAGCAGTCACCAGGTGTAGGAGGGCCCCGGTGTCCGAGGCCAGCGCCCGCTCGAAGGCTGGTGCGAACCCGTCAGTCCGGTCGACCCGCTCGGCATGCATGCCATAGGCACCGGCCAGGGCAACGAAGTCGGGGTTCACGAGATCGGTGGCTGAAACACGACCCGGATGGTGCAACTCCTGGTGCATGCGGATCGTCCCCCACGACGAGTTGTCCACCACCAGGACGATGGGACGGGCGTCGGCCTGCAGGGCGGTGCCCAGTTCCTGGATGTTCATCTGCACGTCGCCATCGCCGGCGAAGCAGACGACGGTGCGGTCCGGGTCAACAACCTTGGCCGCCACGGCAGCCGGCAGGCCGTAGCCCATGGTCCCGTTCTGTGGGGCCAGTAGCCGGGCTTCGGAACCGTAGAGCAGGAACTTGTTGGGCCAGACCGAGAAGTTTCCAGCCCCATTTGTGACCACCACGTCCGACGGAAGCCGTTCGCGTAACCACGCCGTGACCTCGCCCATGTCTAGGTCTCCCAATTGGGGCGGACAATCCAGAGTGGCCTCGAATGCGGCCCGTCGCCCGGTCCGCCAACCCGACCAGCGGGCACGATCAGCGTCCGCCGGAACGGCTCCCGCTAGCAGGGCAGCGGCCATGGTATTCGGGCCTGCCTGCACGGTGGCCACCGGCGTCACGACCTTCCCGAACTCGTAAGCCGACGGGTGCATGTGCACGATCTTCTGGTCGTTGGGACGACCATCCGTTCCGAAGAGCGTGTAGACGGCCGTCGTCATCTCGCCGAACCGGCAGTTCAGGGCCAGAACCACGTCGGCGGTCTCCAAGGTCTCCCGCACGGCTGGCGGTATCCCTACCCCCGCCTCACCCGTGTACTGGGCATTTGTGTTGTCGAACAGGTCGTGTCGCCGGAACGAGACGACCACTGGTAGATCAGCGGCTTCCGTGAAGGCGGCCAGCGCGGTCCGCCCGGCATCGGTCCATCCCCCTCCTCCGGCGAGGACCACAGGTCGCTCGGCGCCGGCCAGAGCGGACTGCACCGCAGCCACCCCAGCATCAGTGGGGTCCTGCTCGGTGACCTCTACCGCCGGACCCGGTTCGGCCGTCGTCAGGTCACGCAGGACATCCTCCGGCAGGGCAACCACGACGGGCCCCGGCCGGCCGCTGGTGGCAATGGTGAACGCCGCGGTTACCACCTGGGGTAGGTCTGCGGCGTTGTCCACCTCGACCACCCACTTGGCCAGGTCGTCGAAGAACGACGTGTACTCGACCTCCT
>JASLKB010000158.1 GCA_030747775.1 Acidimicrobiales bacterium
GGCGTAGTGGGTGATGAGCGGGTCGGTGATAAGCCCGTCGTTGCAGATGTTCTGGTCCATGGCCGGTAGGACGATCCGGTTCCGAAGGTCCATTGGCCCCACCCGGACGGGGGACAGGAGGTGGGGGTGAGAGCCCCGAAGGTTGATGGAACCTGACGACACGTCGGGGATTTTGCCCGACGGTGAGCTACCGGGCCAACGCCGTGGCTCCGGGCCATCAGCCGATGGGCTTTCTCAGCCAGCCAGCTTCCTGAGTGATTTCTGGCGCCAGTCCTCGGTGGTATCTACAGCGTTGAAGGTAAAGCAGTGGATCCCGGCGATGCCCAACTCGTCGGCGCGGCCAGACAGCGGGGCGACCAACTTGTTTGGGTTGTAGCCGCCGGGAGATAGCAGTCGGAGGACCGAGGCTCGGTTCTTCTTTAGGTACCGGGCCGAGTGGCCGATACCTAGGCGGATCGAGATAGTCAGCAATCTGGTGCGGTCCACGGCCCCTGGCACGCCGAGGTGGCAGGGCAGGTCAACGCCGGCCTTCCGACGCCCGGCAAGCCAGTTGCCGATGGTCTGCGCGTCGAAGCACATCTGGGTGGCCATGTAGCCCCCCAGGCCCGCCTCACGGATCATTTCCTGCTTTTCGACCAGCGCATCGTCGAGGGCCATGTCCGGAATGGTCGCGTGGCCGTCGGGGTACGAGCCGATGCCCACCACGTCGATGTCCGGTCCGCGGTCCAGGAAGGATCGCAGGAAGCCGGCTGCGTCGGTGAACGGTCCCCTCTGGTCGGCGTCACCGCCGATGCAGAACACTTTTCGGATGCCGATGGCGTGGACACGCTCGATGATCTGTTCGACGTGGTTCTCGCTCTCGACCATGCGGGCCGCGAAGTGGGGGATGACCGTGAACCCCTTGTCGGCGTAGCCGGCACACAGGTCCAGGGTGTCGTCAATCGTCTTGGCGGGTGAACAGGTCACCGACACGGTGGCGGCGGCCGGTAGGTGAGTGCTCTGGTCGGCCAGGTTCTTCAAGGGGATGAGCTCGTAGGTCATATCCTCCAGCAGGCGACGCTGGACGGCCCTATCCGGCTTGGTGCGGGGGTTTCTGGAATCGCCGGTTCGGGGTCGGGTAACCACGCTGCCGCCCTCCTGATGTATTCGGCGGCCGGTGAATGCCGACCGAGGTGGCCGGACCGGCGAGTACCGGAGCCGGTGGTCTAGTTCTGATGCGGCCGAGGTTCAACTCAGGCCGACGATCTCACCATTCTCGTCGATATCGATCCCCATGGCCCCCGGCTGCGCGCCGAGTCCGGGCATCGTACGCATGTCGCCGCAGATCGGGTACACGAACCCTGCGCCCACCGAGGCCCGGACTTCGCGGACGGGAAGCGTCCAGCCGGTCGGGGCGCCCTTCAGCGCCGCGTTGGAACTGATCGAGAGGTGGGTCTTGGCAATGCACACCGGCAGGTTTCCGAAGCCGTTGGTCTCATACGAGTCGATCTGTTTGTTGGCCTGCGGAGAGAAGTCCACGCCGTCGGCGCCGTACACCTTGTCGGCCACCGTCCGGATCTTGTCGCGCAGCGACATTTCGTCGGGGTAGAGCACCTGGAACTCGCTGGGCTCCTCAGCCGCCTCGGCTACTGCCTCGGCTAACTCGGCAGCCCCTGAGCCGCCGTCGGCGAAGTGGGTGGTCACGGCCGAGCGGGCATTGAACTCGTCGGCGATCTCACCGATGGCCGCGATGTCTGCGTCATGGTCACCGGGGAACACGTTTATGGCCACCACCGGGGACACCCCGTGGACCTGCATGTTCTCCAGTTGCTTGCGAAGGTTGTCACCGCCCTGGTGGACCTCGTCGGGGTTCTCGGCCAGCAACGCCTCTGGCAGGGGCCGCCCGGCCACGATCTTGTGGTTGCCGGAGTGGGCCTTGAGGCCTCGCACGGTAGCCACCAGCACCGCGGCATCCGGGGCGATGCCCGAGTAGCGACACTTGATGTTGAAGAAGCGTTCGGCGCCCATATCGGCGCCGAAGCCAGCCTCGGTGAGGAGGTAGTCGCCGGTGTGGATGCCGATCTGGTCGGCGATGATCGAAGAGTTGCCGGTGGCGATGTTGCCGAACGGGCCGCAGTGCACGAGGGCTGGGGTGCCCTCGAGGGTCTGCATGAGGTTCGGCTTGATGGCCTCCTTGAGGATGACGGTCATCGAGCCGGCCACGCCGAGGTCTTCGGCGGTGATCGGGGTGCCGGCTTTGTCGTACCCCACGACGATCCGGCCCATCCGGACCCGTAGGTCGGCCAGCGAGGTGCACAGGGCGAGGGCGGCCATGACTTCGGAGGCCGCCGTGATGTCAAATCCGGTCTCCCGGGGAACCCCGTCTAGGCGACCGCCGAGGCCAACCACGATGTTGCGCAGCGCACGCTCGTTGATGTCCATGACCCGGCGCCACGTGATGTTGTGGAGATCCAGGCCCAACTCGTTGCCGTGGAATAGGTGGGCGTCGAGCATGGCTGAGCACATGTTGTGGGCGGCGGTTACCGCGTGCATGTCGCCGGTCAGGTGGAGGTTGAACAACTCCATGGGGACGACCTGGCTGTAGCCGCCCCCCGCTGCACCGCCCTTGATGCCGAAAGTCGGCCCCATGGACGGCTGGCGGATGGCGATTGTGGCTTGCTTGCCGACGTGGCTGAAACCCTGGCCGAGGCCGACGGTGGTGGTGGTCTTGCCCTCGCCTAGCGGCGTAGGTGTGATGGCCGAGACCACGACGTATTTGGCTTTTGGGCCATTGGACATCCGACCTATGGCCTCCAACTTGATCTTGGCGGCGCCCTCTCCGTACTGCTCGAGGCAGTCGGCGGGGATACCTGCTTCGTCGGCGATATCCGTCAGGGGTCGCAGGTTGGCGCCGCGGGCGATCTCGAGGTCAGAGGGGAAGGACATTGTTCTTCTGGGGCTCCGTTGTGGGGGGGTACCTCGGTCGAATCCGACACGGGGGTTGTCGACAGGGTCTTTAACAGGAAGTCGCCGACAGCCCCGGCGAGTGTAGTCAGAGACGGAGAATGGGCCTACTCAGTGGAAAGAACCACCAATCGGAGGAAAATCCGGCTCACCCGAACTCGTCGGGGATGACCTCCTTGCGACGGGCGATGAAGTCGAGCATTGCCTCGTCGGCGGCCTCGTCCAAGGGGGGCGCCTCGTAGTCGGCCAGCAACTGCTTCCAGATGCCATTGGCTCGCTGGGGAGCCTCGAGGCTGCCATCTTCGGCCCACTGCTCAAAGGAGTCATTGTTGGCCACGTCGGAGCGGGCGAAAGCTGTTTCAAAGTTGGCCAGGGTGTGGGCGGTGCCGAGGAAGTGTTGGCCCGGCCCGACCTCCCGGATGGCGTCCAGAGCCAGGCCATTTTCGGACAGGTCGACGCCCTTTACGAAGGTGGCTGCCAGGTGGCACTGGTCGGCATCGATGATGAACTTCTCATAACCCATGGTCAAGCCGCCCTCCAGCCAGCCGGCCGAGTGGAGCATGAAGTTCACACCGGCCATGAGGGACGGAATGAAGGTTGACATGGATTCACTGGCCGCCTGAGCATCCGGGACCTTGGAGCCGCAGAGGTTGCCGCCCGAACGAAATGGCACACCGAGACGGCGCGCCAATGCGGCCACGGTGTAAAGCACGAGGGCCGGTTCGGGGGTTCCGAAGGTCGGTGCGCCTGTCTGCATGGACATAGAGCTGGCGAATGATCCGAACACCACGGGGGCACCTGGATTCACTAGCTGAACGAAGGTGATGCCGGCTAGTGCTTCGGCCAGCGTCTGGGCAGCTACGCCTGCAACCGTCACCGGGGCCATAGCACCGGCCAGAATGAACGGGCTGATCATGGTGGCCTGATTGGACCGGGCGTAAGTCTCGGCAGCCCCCAACATTGTGGAGTCCCAGGCCATCGGCGACGAGGCGTTGATGAGGCTTGTCATGACGGTGTTTTGCTGGACGAAGTCAACTCCGAACACCAAGCCGGCCAGATCGATGGAGTCCTGGGCCCGCTCAGCGGCAGTGACCGAGCCCATGAACGGCTTATCGCTGTATTTCAGATGGGAATACACCATGTCCAGATGCCGTTTGGAGACTGCGATATCCACGGGCTCCACGATCGTCCCCCCGGAGTGGTGGAGTCCTGGATGCAG
>JASLKB010000159.1 GCA_030747775.1 Acidimicrobiales bacterium
CATCGGGCACCGGTAGGGTGCGCTGGATGGCCTTTTCCGACACCGACCTCGAGTCCGCCCCGGCCACTACGGACGCTACGGGCCTGAACCCCGACCAACTGGACGCCGTCACCCACCCGACGGGTCCGCTGCTGGTGGTGGCCGGCGCCGGCTCGGGCAAGACCCGGGTGCTCACCCGGCGCATCGCCCATCTGATCGGCGAACGGGGGGTATCGCCGTTCGCCATCCTGGCCATCACCTTCACCAACAAGGCGGCCGGTGAGATGAAAGACCGCGTCGCCGACCTAGTCGGCCCGGTGGCTCACCGCATGTGGGTGTCGACCTTCCACTCGGCTTGCGTCCGAATCCTGCGGCGCGACGGCGACCGCCTTGGCTTCCCGTCCAGTTTCAGCATCTACGACCAGGGCGATGCCGTGCGTCTCACCGGCTACGTGGTGCGCGACCTCGGCCTCGACGTCAAGCGGTTTCCAGCCCGCGCCATGCACTCGGCGATCTCGTCAGCCAAGAATGAGGGCCTTTCGGCTAAGGACTACCTCGAGCGCGCCCAGGGCCCCTACGAGAAGCACATGGGGGAGGTGTTCGTCGAGTACCAGACCCGGCTGCGCACTGCCGGGGCCATGGACTTCGACGATCTGCTGGGCAACGCAGTTCTCCTGCTGCGCGAGCACTCCGACGTGCTCGACCAGTATCGGCAGCGCTTCGAGCATGTGCTCGTCGACGAGTACCAGGACACCAACGTCGTGCAGAACGAGCTGGTCATGTTGCTGGGAGCCGGGCATCGCAACGTCTGCGTGGTGGGCGACAGCGACCAGTCGATCTACCGGTTCCGGGGCGCCGACATTCGCAACATCCTCGAATTCGAGCGTTCGTTCCCTGACGCCACGGTCGTCGTCCTGGACCAGAACTACCGGTCCACCCAGACGATTCTGGACGCCGCCAACGCCGTCATCACGAAGAACTTGGGTCGCAAGCCAAAGGAGTTATGGACCGACGCTGGCTCAGGCGACCCCATCACCCGGTTCCGGGCCGACGACGAGGACGACGAGGCCCGCTGGGTGGTGGGCCAACTCCGTCGCATGTATGACGGGGGTCGGCCTTGGACCGATATGGCGGTCTTCTACCGGACCAACGCCCAGAGCCGGGCCGTCGAGGAACAGCTGGTCACCCTGGGGGTGCCGTACAAGGTGGTGGGCGGTTTGCGCTTCTACGACCGCCGCGAGGTCCGCGACGCCATGGCCTACCTGAGGCTGGCCGCCAACCCAGCCGACGAGGTAGCGGCCAAGCGCGTCCTGAACGTGCCCAAGCGGGGAGTGGGCGATACGTCGGTAGCCCGGGTGGATGCCCATGCGGCTGGGGCCGGCACGGCCTTCATTGAGGCATTGCGGGACGCTGAGGCCGCCGGAGTTTCGGGTCGGGCCGCCACCGGTATCCGGTCGTTCCTCGAGCTGGTCGACTCGCTCTGCAGGGCCGTGGACGATGGTCCGGCCACCGTCCTGGAGGTAGCCCTCGAGCGGTCGGGCTATCTCGACGAGCTGCGGGCCGATCGTTCCATCGAAGCCGAGGGGCGTCTGGAGAACCTTGCCGAGCTGGTGGGGTTTGCCGGCGAGTTCGACACTGTGGACGAGTTCCTCGAGCGGGTGGGCCTGGTAGCCGACACCGACGACCTGCCTGACGGGGACCGGCCCGACGGTGATCCGGCCGACGAGGTCGATTCAGGGCAGGTGGTGCTCATGACCATGCACGCCGCCAAAGGTCTGGAGTTCCCGGTGGTGTGCATCGTGGGCATGGAGGACGGCGTGTTTCCCCACGTCCGGGCCCTCGGCGACCCCGACGAACTCGAGGAGGAGCGGCGCCTGGCCTACGTGGGCATCACCCGTGCTCGCGAGCGGCTCATGCTTACCCACGCCTGGAGTCGGCTGCTCCACGGCCAGACCCAGTACAACCCGCCCAGCCGATTCATCGACGAGATCCCGCCCGAACTGCTGGTCGACGCCGAGGGCAGCAGGAAGGCCGGGAGTCGCCTCGCCGGGACCACCGACTGGCTGGAGTCGCCTCGCCGGTCACCGGATCGCCTGTCTGACAGAGAGGCCGACCGCCGCGCCTTCGGGGCGTCCATGGGATCCCCGGGAGATGGCGACGGAGAACCGGCCGGCCGGGTGTTTGGTGCTGGCAGTAGCTTCGACAGCGAATCCCCCCGGACCCCGGGAGAGTCCTCGACGGGTGCACACGAACTCGACCTACAGGTCGGAGAGGACATAGTTCACCGGGCATGGGGCGACGGTGTGGTCCTGGCCATCGACGGCGACGGTGACCGGGCCGAGGCGGTAGTGCGGTTCGCCTCCAAGGGCGAGAAACGCCTACTGCTGGCCTGGGCACCCCTGGCCAGGCCAGACCCCTCCTGACCGCCCTGTATCCGGTGGTCTGCACCCGATGGCGGGCCCGCCCCGCCAGTTACGATGCCCCGGTGGCCGGCCCCCTTGGGGTCGGTACCGGCCCGTGTAGCTCAGTCGGAAGAGCGATTCACTCGTAATGAATAGGTCCGGGGTTCGATTCCCCGCGCGGGCTCGTCGAGAATCAACCCCTCCCGACGGTGACCTGCCGGGCGGCCAACCCCCTAGGATCTGACCATGAACGTGTTCGCAGGCGTGATCTGGCACTACTGGCTGGCCGTTCCGCTGGCCGTCGGCGGCGTCGCCCTGACCGTGGCGACCCTGGTCGGCTACTTCCAGAAGGTTTCCTCGACCCGCTACCCCAAGCGCTGAACTCGTCGACCGCTGCGGCGGCGTCCCCCGATGCGATGAGACTTACCTCGTCCTTCGTGGACTGGGGCTTAGCCGAACAGGTCGCCATCCGGGTCGCCGATCGGGCTCCGTTTGCCGGTGCCCACCACCTCGACGGCCTGACCGCCGAATTCGACGCCCACACGGCACGAGCCGAGGACCTAGTGGCGGCTACCACCGGTCTCCGTTCCCTGTCCGGCAACGCCCGGGCCCGCGTGGTCGGACGGGATGACTGGATCCGGGCCAACGTGGCCTCCATGCAGCGCCTACTGCGCCCCCTCTTCGAGCGCCTCGAGGAGCCTTCCGATGATCCGGCTGAAGGGAACGGTGGTGGTATGGACGGCCCCTCGGCGCTGACGGCCCGTATGGGTGGCATGGAACTTGGCTTGGTCCTGGGGTGGATGTCCACCCGGGTCCTTGGGCAGTACGACCTCCTGGTGGTGGAGGACGAGGCTGCCGAGGACCAGGACATCGTCTACTACGTGGGCCCCAACCTGGTGGCCCTGGAGCGGCGCTATGCCTTCTCCCGCCATGACTTCCGGCTGTGGCTTGCCCTCCACGAGGTCACCCACCGGGCCCAGTTCACCGGAGTTCCCTGGATGCGGTCCCACTACCTCGGGTTGGTGGAGTCGCTGCTTGATGGGGCCGAACCGGAGTCGTTCGACCTAATGGCCTCACTCAAGGGCATCATTGAGAAACAGGCTGACAAGCGACGCGCCGGCCGGAAGGACGGCGACGCGACAGCCGGATCGGGCCTGCTGGGAGCCATCTCCTCGCCTGAACAGCAGGAGGCCCTGGATCGCATCGCCGGGCTCATGAGCCTGCTCGAGGGTCACGGCGACGTAACCATGGGTCGGGCCGGTGAGGGCATCGTTCAGGGTGCCGACCGTATGGCTCGCGTCATGGCCGACCGTCGACGCAACGCCTCGGGGGTCACCCGGCTGTTCCAACGTCTGGTGGGGCTGGAGGCCAAGTTGGCCCAGTACGCGCAGGGTGAGGCCTTCATCGCAGCGGTGGAGGCCCACGGTGGCGCGCTGCTACTGGACCGGGTCTGGGAGGACCCGTCCCACCTACCTGACCTAGGCGAGATCCGCGAGCCGGACCGGTGGATCGAGCGACTGGAGGCCTGAACGGCCCCGAGGTCGAGGACCTGCTCGGTCGTTGCGCCTTCCCTCCTGCGGGGACCGCGGTGGACTGCGCGGTGTCAGGTGGTCCCGACTCCACCGCTCTGCTGGTGCTGGCCGTTGCTGCCGGCCTGGATGTCACCTGCTGGACGGTCAATCACAGCCTGCGTCCCACATCGGCCGACGAGACCCAGCTGGTGACCC
>JASLKB010000015.1 GCA_030747775.1 Acidimicrobiales bacterium
TCCAGACCATTGGTGCCACCACGCTCGATGAGTATCGCAAGCACCTCGAGAAGGACGCCGCTCTCGAGCGCCGGTTCCAGCCAGTGAAGGTCGACGAGCCCACCGTGCCCCATACCATCGAGATCCTCAAGGGCCTACGCGAGCGTTACGAGAGCCATCACCGGGTCACCATTACCGACCAGGCGCTGGTTGCCGCTGCCAATCTGGCCGACCGTTATATCTCGGACCGTCATCTGCCTGACAAGGCCATCGACCTGATCGATGAGGCTGGATCCCGCATGCGGATCAAGCGCATGGACACTCCTGATGACATGCGCGAGATCGAGACTGACCTGGCCGAGGTGGTGCAGCGCAAGAAGGCCGCCGTGGAATCCCAGGACTTCGAGGAGGCTGGTCGCCTGCGCGACTCAGAAAAGGAGCTCCTGAACCGCAAGGAGACCAAGGAGTCCGAACTCAAGTCGTCGGGCCAGGACTTGTTCGACGAGGTCGACGAGGAGGCCATTGCCGAGGTGCTCTCGGTCTGGACTGGCATTCCCGTATACAAGCTCACCGAGGAGGAGACCCAGAAGCTCCTCAAGATGGAGGATGAACTCCACAAGCGGGTTATCGGTCAGGAGGACGCCATAAAGGCGGTCTCACAGGCCATTCGCCGTACCCGAGCTGGCCTCAAGGATCCGAAACGACCGTCGGGGTCGTTCGTCTTTCTGGGCCCGTCGGGCGTGGGCAAGACCGAGCTGGCCAAGACGTTGGCCGAGTTCCTGTTCGGTGACGAGCAGGCCCTCGTTGCTCTGGACATGTCGGAGTACATGGAGAAGCACACGGTGAGTCGCCTCGTCGGTTCGCCTCCCGGCTACGTGGGCTACGAGGAGGGCGGACAGCTCACCGAGGCGGTGCGTCGTCGCCCATTCTCCGTGGTGTTGTTCGACGAGGTTGAGAAGGCTCACCCGGATGTCTTCAACACGCTGCTCCAGATCCTGGAGGAGGGTCGATTGACCGACTCTCAGGGCCGTAGCGTCGATTTCCGTAACACAGTCCTCATCATGACGTCCAACCTCGGTACGGCCGACTTGCGCAAGGCCAACCTGGGATTTGCCAAGGCCGACGAGGCTGTCAGTTATGAGCGGATGAAGGCGAAGGTCAACGACGCCCTTAAGGCGCATTTCCGACCCGAGTTCCTGAACCGCATCGACGACACCATCGTCTTCCACGAGTTGTCCCTCGCCGAGGTGACCCGCATCGTCGACCTGATGGTCGTGAGGGTGGCCACCCAACTTTCGGGTCAGGGCATGGGCCTGGAGCTGACAGAGGCGGCTAAGCGCCACTTGGCCGAGCAGGGCTACGACCCGACGATGGGTGCCCGTCCGTTGCGTCGGGCGCTCCAGCGTCTAGTCGAGGACCCGTTGTCCGAGCGTTTGCTTCACAAGGAGTTCTCCGCTGGCGACATCGTGGTGGTCGATGTGGAGGATGCTCCTGATGACGCCAATTCCCAAGGGGGCAGGCAGGTGGTCTTCCGGGCCACGGCGGGCTTCGAGCCGCCGACCGTCGAGATGGCGGTCGAGGGCGCCGAGTAGCCCCAGCAACTTCGTAGTCCGGTCGGATGCGTCGCGCGCTGGCCGTCGTCGGCCTGTTGCTGGTCGTCCTAGGTGGCTCCGCGTGCCGGGTCGATGCCACGGTCACCATGGATGTTGCCGACGATGGGACGGGTCACGTCGACGTCCTCATCCAGTTGGACGCGGCGGCCGTCAATGCCATCGGAGGGCTGGACGAACGTCTACGGGTCGCAGACCTGGCCGATGCCGGTTGGACCGTCGACGGTCCCCATCCGGCTACTGGTGGTATGGCCGGTGGGACGACTGATGGGGTGACCACTGGAGTCACTGGCGCTCAGGTGGCAGTCCGCAAGGCGTTCGAGCACTCGGACCATCTAGGTGCCGTGCTGGCCGAGGTGTTGGGGCCGGCCGCTATCTCCGATGTCCTGCTGGTGCGCCAACGGGAGTTCGCCGAGACGACCTGGAGTCTCGACGGTCGGATCGACCTCTCGGCGGGGCTGGACCTTCTGGCCGACGCTGAGCTAGCAGCCGTTCTCGACGGACTGCCGTTCGCTCGGTCCGACGCCGAATTGGCTGAGCTGGCCGGCTGTAGCGATGGATCTTGCGATCCGGCATCGGCGTTCTCACTCACGCTGGTGGCCATCATGCCGACCGACCCTGATGACGTACTCGAGGAAATGTCCGACTCATCCGACGGTGAGCCATTGCTGGGAGGTGTGCCTCCCGCCGGCTCGTGGACGGTGGTGTTCGGCGATCCGGCGCCTACCTTGTTCCACGCCACCGGAGTACTCGTCGACGACACCCCCAGAATCTGGCGCACCGTATCGATCATCGCTGGGACGCTCTTCGTCCTCGTAGCTGGCTTTCAGTTGGCGCGTCTGGTGATAGTTCGCCGTCGACGGCGGGTTGTCGTGGACGGGATAGCCACTGGTGGGCACCGCCCGGTATCTGTCACTGGTATGACGACAGGTGAAACGGTAGGTACTGGGGCGTCCCGGCCGGCTACTTCGAGTGCCGGCCGCACACTGCGTCTCGTCGTGCTGGGCGGCATCGGTGTGGTGTGGGATTCAGGCAACGACCCTGAGGGTCTTTTAGTGTCCTTCGTTCGCGACCAAGGTGGCGTGGTCGATCCCAGTGAGGTGGCCGACCGGTATCGGGCGGCCAGCCTGGGGCATCTGTCCAGTGGCGAGTTCTGGAACGCTGTCGGGGTTCCGGGCGATGCCGATGTGTTGGATTCGACCTACCTATCGAGGGTTCGGATGCGGGCTGACGTTCTACCGTTTCTGGATCGGATGGAACAGCGTTGTCTGCCCGTTGCCTGTCTGAGCAACGCTGTGCTGCCGTGGTCCATGCAACTGCGGCAGCGCTTCGGACTAGACGACCGGGTCGATCCCTGGGTGGTGTCTGGCGGGGTTGGGGCCCGTAAGCCCAGCCCGGCCATGTTCGAGGCCCTGCGCCGGATGTCGGGGGTGGGCTACAACGACATGCTGCTGATCGATTCGGAGCCGATAACCCTGGATGCGGCGCGCAAACTCGGGATGTCCACGGTGCTGCTACGGGGTAGCGCTCTGGTGCCGGAGGGGTTCTCCCATCCGGTGATTGACGGATTTGCCGGCCTCTTCCGGCCCCCTCCCTCTGATCAGGCCTGAGCCCAGGTCTACTCGCCGGCAGGCCCGTTACCGGTAGGCCGTGCGGGGGAGCACTGTCATAGGCGGTCCGTAGGTTTCGGCCCATGACGAGCTTCACCGCCGGACCCCGCGTACGCACCTCGTTCGAGTGCTCCTCCTGTGCCGCCCCCCATCCCAGATGGGTGGGGCGGTGTGGTACCTGTGGCGATTGGAACGCTCTCGTGGAGGTGCCGGTGGTCAGTTCCGGGTCGGCGTCCGGCTCGGGTGCCGTCCTGAAAGTGGGCGAGGCGCGCCCCATGTCGGCACTGTCCCCCAACGAATCCGGTGCGGTGCCTACGGGTATTGTCGAGGTCGACCGGGCCTTCGGTGGCGGGCTGGTGCCGGGGTCTGTGACCCTGCTGGGGGGTGAGCCGGGGGTGGGTAAGTCCACACTGACCCTGCAGTTAGCCGCCGCCCGGGTGCGGGCCGGTAGTCGGGTGTTGCTGGTCAGTGCCGAGGAGTCCGCCGCTCAGGTACGGCTACGAGCCGAGCGCTTGGGTGCCGTCCACGATGGCCTATGGCTGGCCAACGACACCTCGATCGAGGCCATTGTCTCGCACCTCGATGAGCTTCAACCTGACCTGCTCATCGTGGACTCCGTCCAAACCGTACATCTGGTTGCCGAGGGCGGTGCGCCGGGATCGATGAGTCAGGTCCGAGCGTCGGCCCAGCGCCTGGTGTCCGAGTCCAAGACCCGATCGTTGGCCACCGTCCTGGTCGGCCATCTCACTAAGGACGGTTCCCTGGCCGGGCCTAAGACCCTCGAGCACGTGGTCGACACGGTGGCCGAGTTGACTGGAGACCGACACCATGCTCTACGGATGCTGCGGATTGTCAAGCATCGGTTCGGCCCGACTGACGAGATCGGCCTGTTCTCCATGGACGCCGATGGACTGCGGTCCGTTGCCGACCCCAGTCGCCTGTTTCTGGTCGATCGGGTCACCGACGTGCCTGGTTCGGTGGTTGTGCCGGCGCTGGAGGGGCATAGGCCCCTCCTATTGGAGGTACAGGCTCTGGTAGTCCGGTCGTCAACTCCTCATCCCCGTCGGTCACCCCAGGGCCTAGACGGGCGCCGTCTGGCCCTTTTGCTTGCTGTGCTGGAGCGTAGGGTCGGTATCGATCTCAGCGCCTTGGATGTCTACGCCACGGTGGTGGGAGGAGCTCAGGCCACCGAGCCGGCCGCCGACCTCCCTCTGGCCCTGGCCGTCGTGTCAGCCGTGGTAGGCCGACCTCTTGGGTCCGACACCGTGGCTCTCGCTGAGGTGGGACTTGGTGGGGAGCTGCGTCAGGTCACCAGCACCGGTCGACGCCTATCAGAGGCGGTCCGCCTCGGCTTCCATCGGGCTGTCGTCCCAGCGTCCACGCAGGATCCACCTGATGGCATCGAACTGGTCCGTGCGTCGACCCTCGTCGAGGCGGTGGCCTCCGTGGGTCTACTGTCGGTGGGGAGCGCCTGCTAGGAAGGCGCTATGCGCATTGAACTGCCCTCGGGCACAGCCGCCGAAGTAGTCCATCCGTCGTCGGGTCCTGCGGGGCGGGGCCTCGTGGTCGTTCCTGACGTTATGGGGATGCGCCCCCTCTTCGATGACTTGGTGGCCCGTCTGGCTGCCGAGACAGGCTGGTCGGTGGCGGCCTTCGAGCTCTATCCGGGTCGCGAGCACTTTGCGGTTGCCGATCGTCTGGCCGCCGCCTCAACGCTTGACGACGATCGGGTTCTCGGCGATGCCTCTGCTGCGGCTGACGTCATTGGCGCCAACGTGGTGTCGATTCTGGGATTTTGTATGGGTGGGATGTACGCCCTCAAGGCGGTGGGTGTTGGCCGCTTTGAGCGGTCATGTCCGTTCTACGGGATGGTCCACGTGCCCGAGGCATGGCGGGGACCTGGGCAGGGTGAGCCGTTGGCCGCCCTAGCAGCTGGAGATCCGGCGTCGGTGCTGGCTGTGGTGGGCACAGCGGACGCTTGGACACCGCCCGACCAAGTAGATGAACTAGAGGCTGTTGGAGCCACGGTCCTTCGTTACGAGGGCGCTGACCATGGCTTCGTGCACGATGCCTCGCGTCCGGCCCATCGGGCTGACGACGCGGCGGATGCCTGGCGACGGGTCCTCGACTGGCTGGCCGGCTGATCAGTTTTCCCGGGAACCGGTCTTGCTTGAGTGGTCTATCGCGAACGGATGGTGAGTTGTTCGCGGTTGGTGATTCGGTAGGTGCGGTCGATCTGTTCGATCCACTCCAGCCGGATGAATGAGGCGATGGCCTTATTGACCCGTTCTCGTGACGCTCCAACCATCCCAGCCAGTTCCTCCTGGGTGATGGGCAGCGAGAACTCGTCGTCCTCTCCGGCCAACTCCAGCAGGCGTTTGGCGGTACGGCCCGTGACGTCCAGGAACACCGAGTCGGCTAGGGCAGCATCCGTGGTCCGTAGGCGTCCAGTCAGCATGTCCACAACGCGCCACAGCAGGGTTGGATCGTCCTCGTAGACGCTCCGGACAGGCCCGTAGGGCACAGCGGTGACTACCGAGGCTTCCAGAGCCCGGGCCTCCGCCGAGCGGCCCCGGCCGTCGAACAGCCCCATTTCGCCGAACAGGTCTCCCTCCTCCATGAGGGCCACCATCGACTCACGACCGTCGATGGACTTGTTGGCGATAGCTATCCTTCCTGACACCACCACGAACAGTTCGTCGGGGACCTCGTCTTCGTGGAACAGCACGTCACCACGCCGCAACTCGAGGTCCTGGCCGGCGGCCACGATCGCCTCTAGGGCGTCACTGTCCAGTTCGGCGAATAGTGTGGTTTCACTGAAGAGCGTGGTGTCTGGCATGCCGATTGGCCATGCTAGTGAGATGCAACGGACCCCACCGGTATCGACAAGGGCCTCGGTACCTGCTTCGGTTCAGGCTCGCCACTGGGAATCGGCCCGATGAGCGTCTGGACGATCGTGGTGGCTGCAGGCCATGGTGAACGTTTCGGTGGCGATAAGCAGGCTGCCGACCTGGGTGGGCGACCGGTGGTGGCCCACAGCGTGGTCACGGCGGCTGGGGCATCCGACGGCGTCGTTGTGGTGGTCGCTCCCGAGCGACTGGCTGCCGCCGAGGCACTGGTGGGAGGGGTCCAAGGAGTGGCGGCCGTGGTGACCGGCGGCGCCACCCGTTCCGCATCGGTGCGAGCCGGGTTGACTGCGGTACCCGACGATGTCGAGGTGGTGCTGGTCCATGATGGGGCCCGGCCGCTGGCTGGCAGCGACCTGTTTGATCGGGTGGTGGCAGCCGTGCGGGACGGAGCCGATGCCGTAGTGCCAGGGGTGCCGGTGGCCGACTCTTTGCGTGACGTGAACGGTGGCGTGGTGGATCGTGACGCTGTGTTAGCCGTGCAGACGCCTCAGGGATTTCCCGCCGACCGACTCCGGGCTGCCCACGCCTCTGGGCCCGATGCCAGCGACGACGCCACGCTGGTGGAGGCCGACGGTGGCACAGTGGTGGTCGTGGACGGTGACCCGGCGAACCTCAAGATCACCCGTCCGGTTGACCTGGCCCTGGCCGCAGCGGCCCTCCGATCGTTCAACCGGGAAAGTGCTTCAGATGGGTGAGTCACCGTTGGTTTCGGACATACGGGTCGGACAGGGTTTCGACGTCCATCCGTTCAGCGATGACCCGGACCGACCCATGGTGCTGGGTGGCGTCGTGTTCGACGGTCCCGGACTGGTCGGTCATAGCGACGGCGATGCGGTGGCCCATGCGGTGACCGATGCCCTGCTGGGGGCTGCCGGCCTGGGCGACATTGGTCAGCGGTATCCCGATACCGGTGAGGCCTTCGCCGGTGCCGATTCCATGGCCCTGCTGGCCGATACCGCGGATGCTGTGGCTGCCGAGGGCTGGACGGTGGCCAACGTGGACTGCACGGTGATCCTCGAGGCCCCAAAGTTGGCTCCCCGCCGGAACGAGATGGAGGCTGGCCTAACCACAGCGGCCGGTGGACCAGTAACCGTCAAGGGAAAGCGAGCCGAAGGCCTCGGTGCCCTCGGCCGGCAGGAGGGCGTGGCTTGCTTCGCTGTGGCTCTGTTGCTGCGGTATGAGGGGTTGCCTCGGCCGGAGCGATCTGAGGGGGGTGGGACGTGAGTGGACCCCGGGCCAGTGGGGGAGCTCGGAAGGGTGGCCAACGCAGGGCCGGTTCCCAGAAGGCCGGTTCCCGACGGGGTGGCCCCCAGAACGTCGGCAAGGGCAACCGAGGGGCGGCTCGTGCTGAACCGCTGCCTCGCCGTTCGGCGACCGGTCGGCCCAACAAGCCCGGGTCCGGTCCCGGCCGGGGCCGGACCCGGGGATCTGGCCAGCGGGGCACGTCGCCGCTGGGAAACCGGGATGACCGGGACGGCAACAAGGGCCTCGGCGGCGACCAGGTGGAGGGTCGTCAGGCCGTCCGCGAGTTGCTGCTGGCCGGAACCCGTCGGACCCGTGAGGTGGTACTGGCCGGGGACCTCGACTCGGCACCCATCCTCGATGACATCATCGATCTGGCCGACGAGGCCAAGGTCACCATTCGTGAAGTAAACCGCAACCGGTTTGAGAACATGGCTCGCACCGAGGCTCCCCAAGGGGTGCTGGCCCTGGCTCAACCGTTGCACGAGTACGAGTTCGAGGACCTACTCCAGCCAGATGCCACCGGTCGTGATCCGTTTCTGCTCCTACTGGATGGGGTGACCGACCCCGGTAACTTGGGGGCCATATTGCGGTCGGCCGAGTGCGCCGGGGTGACCGGGGTAGTCCTGCCGCGCCACCGAGCCGCCGGCGTGACGGCCACGGTGGCTAAGTCCGCTGCCGGGGCTATCGAGCACCTGCGGATGACCCGGGTGGGAGGCCTACCCAAGGCCCTAGCCCGCATGGCCGAAGTGGGAGTGTGGTCCGTCGGCCTGGACGCTGGCGGCGAGGCACCCATCCACCGACTGGCGGTGGCCGATCAGCCGGTGGCTCTGGTGATGGGCGCCGAGGGGACTGGCCTGTCCCGCCTGGTGCGGGAGCGGTGCGACACCATTGCCCATATCCCGCTGGCTGGGGTGCTGGGCTCGCTAAACGTTTCGGCGGCTGCCGCCGTGGCGTTGTTCGAGGTGGCCCGCCGTCGGACCTGAGCCCGTTGTACGGCCAGGCGGCCTAGGTCGGAGCGGGCCCGGGGCGTGCATACCCCGGGCCCGGACCTATGACCGTGGTCAGGCTGTCGCGCCCGTCCTGCGGAACATGGTGATACTGGAGAGAAGCAGCCAGACGCCGAACACCAGGAAGCCGATGAAGGCGATCGGGTGGGGGATCACGAGGATGAGAGCCGTCGCGTAGCCGGGCCAGGCCAGCCACGAGGGAATGAGGCCCGTCTGCTTCGCTGAGGCGCTCACGCCGACCGTGATGAGGAACATGCCGAAAAGGAAGGGCAGCCACAGGTACTGGAGCATGGCGCTGAGCGCCACCACTGCAGCGGTGGGCATGTGCTCGGCGGCGTCGAGCAGGGCCAGCCGAGAAGCGGCGTCCACGCCGATGCCGACGGCGATGCAGACGGTGCCCACGGCAACGGTGGGGGCCAGGATGGTCACCCCTCGTTCCCGGAGGGCGTTGCTGGTCCAGAGCCCCCAGAGCAGCATGAAGATCCCCACGAGCATCCCTAACCACAATCCAAACCAGGCTCCGCCGCCCAAGTCCACCCAGTGGGCGACGATCTGGTCGGTGGTCTTCTCGGATACATCCGGTGGCTCGCCCTCAATGGACATCATGACGATCATGCCGATGATCGAAACGGCCCCGAACAGGGCGCCGAAGCGTTCGATGAAGCGTTGCAAGGGGGACTCCTCCCGCCGGTGGCAGGGTCTGTTCCCCACCGGAGCCTCGAGCATCGCACGGAATCGACTGGATTGCGGGACTTCGAGCCCGAGGTCGGATTCGAACCGACGACCTGACGCTTACAAGGCGCCTGCTCTGACCAACTGAGCTACCCGGGCGGGATAGCGGGTCGTTCGGAACCGAACCCGCTGTTTCGACTGAGGTTACTGATGTCGCTCCGACAGAGGTCGGGCAACCCCGCTGATCGGCCATGAACTCGGTGGTTGAGGTCCGCCATCGTGGATTGGGTATCCAGTCACTAGGGCTACTACGAGCGCTACCGGCCGCTCGTCGCTTGCAGCCCCAACGCCGAGGACATGGGCTAGGTCTACGTCTAACTCGCTGCCGGGAAACTGGCAGGAACGGGGACTACCCGACCCGGCGGTCGGGGGTACTTGAACAAGACCCCGGAGTGGACGATCATCAAGGCGTGGCACTGACGCAGCGAGATCGGGACATCCTGGATTTTGAACGGTCTTGGTGGACGGCTACCTCACCCAAGGACGTCCAGATCCGAGAGCGGTTCGAACTCTCGGCCACCCGCTACTACCAGATCCTCAATGAGATGCTCGACACCGAGGAGGCCATGGCGTACGACCCACTGGTCGTGCGGCGCCTCCACCGACAACGGGATCGTCGTCGTCGGGCCCGCCTCGAGCCCAGGGTGATCGAGGAGGACGGAACCCGATGAACGTCCGCCGCGGGGGGCTCGGGCCGAGCAATGCCGCAGCGGCTCCCCGGGCCTTCCTTCTGATCGCCGTCGCCGTCGTCATCGGCTTGGTTCTGCTCTGGAAGGGCCTTGACTCCACCCCCGGCACCGTGGCTCCCGCTGGCGCACCGGTCGTCGTTGAGTCGCCGATCGATGAGTCCACCAACGATCTGGGGAGCGGCACTTTCGTCGACGAGACGAGAGTCGCCGGCGGAGACACCTCGTCTGACCAGCCGGCCACCACCGAGGTGCCAGTGCCGACCACCACCGAGGACCTCTTCCCAGAGCCCACGTTCGCCCCCAACGAGGTGAAGGTGCTGGTGGCCAACGGCTCAGGCGTATCGGGCGCTGCCGGCAAGGTCACCGACATGCTCACCCCGCTCGGTTGGGCCATGGAGTCCCCAGCCAACGCCAGTAAGGCCTCGACCAGCGGGATCTACTACAAGACCGGCTACGCCCACAACGCCCGGCTCATCCAGGACCACTTCGGCGAGGACCCGAGCATCCTCTCGCAGTTCCCGACCGGGGGTTTGGCCATGCCCGACGCTTCCCTAGATCGGGTGGACAACGCCGACATCGTGATCATTCTCGGGTCCGACCTGGCCATCCAGGGCGGCTGACCCTCCGGTCGGCCCATTGGCCGGATGGGACGGTCCCGGGGTGCACGTGGTTCCCGGATGAAGTTGGTCGCCGCCCCTGACAAGTTCCGGGGTACGGCCACGGCCCGTGAGGTGGCTTCGGCCATCGGACGAGCGGCTCACAGCGCCGGTGCCGACTGCATTGAAGTGCCCATGGCCGACGGGGGAGAAGGCCTGCTCGACGTGCTGGGTGGCCCCGATCGCTTTACGGTGGTCACCGGTCCGCTTGGCGACCCCGTAGAAGCCGGCTGGCGTCTCGACCGGGGTACGGCGGTCATCGAGATGGCACGGGTTGCTGGCCTGGAGCTGGCCGGTGGCCCCGACGGCAACCAGCCTCTGGATGCCACCACCGCTGGGGTGGGCGAGCTGATCCTGAGCGCAGTGGAGTCTGGAGCCCGACGGGTCGTCGTCGGCGTGGGTGGATCGGCCACCACCGACGGTGGTCTGGGGGCGATCGACGCCATGGGATCGCAGGCCCGGTACCGGGGTGTGGAGATTCTGGTGGCATGTGACGTCCGGACCCGATTCACTGACGCAGCCGAGGTGTTCGGTCCGCAGAAGGGGGCAACTGATTCCCATGTTCGCCTATTGAACGGTCGCCTCGAGCGCCTCGTCCAGGTCTATGGGGAACGGTTCGATGTCGATGTCTCCGCTTTGGATCGAGCCGGGGCGGCTGGTGGTCTGGCAGGGGGGCTAGCCGCTATGGGCGCCGAGCTTGTCGACGGCATCGACCTGGTAGCCGAGGAGCTTCGGCTCGACGAGCATCTGGCCGATGCTGACCTGGTGGTCACTGGCGAGGGATGGCTGGATCGGACCTCGTATGAGGGCAAGGTCGTCGATGGGGTGGGGGTCTATGCCGCTGCCGCTGGCGTGCCCCTCTTGGTGGTGGTCGGAGGTGCCGAACCCGAGGTGGCGGGCCGGGCCGGGGTGGTTTCGTTGTCGGACCGGTTCGGTATGGACCGGGCCCTGAGCGAGCCCACGGCCCTGGTGGAACTCGTTGTCGGCGAGGCGCTGGACCGTCGATAGCGTTCCGTCCATGGCCGTTACCGTCCGCTTCATCGACGGACTGGATGCTGCGGTGCCCGAGGGTGACACGGTGGCCGTCGTCTCCGCTGTCGCCGGGGGCTGCCCTGATCTCCGGTAGGCCGTCGAGGCGGCCGCCAATGGGCGGGCCGGTCCCGCGCACGTTGGAAAACTGCCGATCCGCTGGTTGGATTAGCACTCGCAGTAAGAGAGTGCTAGCGGTTGCGCCTGTGCGTCGCTAGCCCAGTTGATCGACCGAAATATCTGACTGAGAGGCATCCACGATGGCGAAGATCATCACGTTCGACGAGACGGCCCGCCGCTCCCTCGAGAGAGGCATGAACCAGCTGGCCGACGCCGTGCGCGTCACCCTCGGCCCCAAGGGTCGCAATGTCGTTCTCGAGAAGAAGTGGGGTGCCCCCACCATCACCAACGACGGCGTCTCTATTGCTAAGGAGATCGATCTCGAGGACCCCTACGAGCGCATCGGAGCTGAGCTGGTCAAAGAGGTCGCCAAGAAGACCGACGACGTCGCCGGTGACGGCACCACCACAGCCACCGTGCTGGCTTGGTCGATGGTCCGAGAGGGCCTACGAAACGTGGCCGCCGGTGCCAACCCGATGTCGATCAAAAAGGGCATCGAGGCTGCCGTGGCTGCCGCCGTGGATTCCATCCGGAACTCGGCCCAGGACGTGTCCAGCGACAAGGATCAGATCGCCAACGTGGCTGCTATCTCGGCAGCTGACGCCGAGATCGGCGCCATGATCTCCGAGGCCATCGACAAGGTAGGCAAGGACGGCGTCATCACCGTCGAAGAGGGCCAGACCTTCGGCATGGAGATGGACCTAGTCGAGGGCATGCGCTTCGACAAGGGCTATATCTCGCCGTACTTCGTGACCGACCCCGACCGGATGGAGGCCGTCCTCGAGGACCCATACCTCCTCTTGGTGGGTTCCAAGGTCACCGCTGTGCGCGACCTGGTGCCGGCGCTCGAGAAGGTCATGCAGACCAACCGTCCGCTGCTCATCATCGCCGAGGATGTTGAGGGCGAGGCTTTGGCCACCATCGTGGTCAACAAGATCCGGGGGACGTTCAACGCTGCGGCTGTCAAGGCCCCCGGCTTCGGCGACCGTCGCAAGGCGATGCTCCAGGACATGGCAATCCTCACCGGCGGTCAGGTCATCTCCGAGGAGGTCGGCCTAAAGGTCGACGCCGTCACGCTGGACATGCTCGGCCAGGCGCGCAAGATCGTGGTCTCAAAGGACGAGACCACCATCGTCGAAGGCGGTGGCGACGAGGCTGACATCACCGGCCGGATCGCCCAGATCAAGGGCGAGATCGACAATACCGACTCGGACTACGACCGCGAGAAGCTCCAGGAGCGTCTGGCCAAGCTGTCCGGCGGCGTGGCCGTCCTGAAAGTCGGCGCGGCCACCGAGGTCGAGCTCAAGGAGAAGAAGCACCGCATCGAGGACGCCGTGAGCACCACCAAGGCGGCCATCGAGGAGGGCGTCGTGGCCGGTGGTGGCGTGACACTGCTTCGTGCCCAGGCGGCCGCTGAGGGTGCGACCGAAGGACTGGAGGCGGACGAGGCTACCGGCGCCCGCATCGTGGCCAAGGCGCTCGAGGGCCCGCTGACCCAGATCGCCGTGAACGCAGGCCTTGAGGGCGGCGTCATCGTCGAAAAGGTCCGTAACCTCGAGGGTTCAGTCGGCCTCAACGCCGACACGGGGGACTACGAGGACCTGGTCGCCGCTGGCATCATCGATGCCGCCAAGGTGACCCGTTCAGCCCTTCAGAACGCAGGCTCCATCGCTGCGCTTTTCCTCACCACCGAGGCCGTCATCGCCGATGCCCCGGACGACGGTGCGGCCGGTGGCGGCATGCCGGACATGGATTTCTAGAAACGGGACCCACCGTTTCTAGTACGCGCGACGGGCGCCCTCCGGGGCGTCCGTTCCGCGTTTTCCTAGCGGAGCCTGTTCACTGGTAGCCATGAACTTCCTCGCCGGAGTCCAATCATGAGTCGGGGCCGCACCACCCGGGTCCTGACCCGGAGGGTCGATCCCGACGGCAACCGCCGAGTTCCCGACGACCTAATCGTCGAAGAACCAATGTCCATTCGCCTCGACGGTGAACTGATAGCCACCACCATGCGCACCCCTGGTGACGACTTCGAGTTAGCCGTGGGGTTCTGCGTCACCGAGGGCGTGCTGTCCGATGCCCCTGTCCACACCATCCGCTACTGCGGACAGGGCCTGGCCATGGAGGCCGAGTTCAACGACGTCACTGTGGACACAGGTGGCCGGGCACCGACGCCCACGCCCCGTCTGGGTCCGGCCTCCTCGTCGTGCGGGATCTGCGGGACCGTAGCCATCGACGAACTCCGCGAACGCCTCCGCCCACTGGACGTCGAGCCGTTCGACGTCGAGGTTCTGGCCGCCATGTCGGATCGCGTCGACGGGCAGGCCCTTTTCTCGACCACCGGAGCGGTACACGCCGCGGTGGCCTTCGACCGCACTGGTCAGCCGCTGGTGCTGCGAGAGGACATCGGTCGCCACAACGCGGTGGACAAGGTGGTGGGGCGCCTGCACATGGACGAGCGCCTGCCAGCCGGTGACTTGGGCCTTTGGGTCAGTGGTCGGGCCTCCTTCGAGATGGCCCAGAAGGCGTGGGCCGCTGGCTTCGCCTGCCTGGTGGCCGTCAGCGGCCCATCAGCCCTGGCCGTCGAAACGGCTCGGACGGCCAATCTGCAGCTAGCGGGGTTCGCCCGTGGAAACCGGTTGAATCTCTATACCGGCGACTGACAGCGCATCAGGAGCCCCTCCGTAGACTCGCTGTGATGAGCGAACCCGTCTCCCCATCCGACGGCCTGGCCGTCCTACACCTGTTTCTGAAGGTCTGTGGCCATTCCGACGCCAGCGCCGTGCGGTCTACCGTGGACTCGGCTACCGCAGCCGGCGACCAGGTGGTCCCGGTAGCCATTCTCGGCCACAAGGCCGACCTGGCCATCATGGCTCTGGGCACCGACCTGTGGCGACTACGCGACCTGCAGACCGGGCTGGCGGCAGCTGGACTCGAGGTGGTCGACAGCTACCTCAGCCTCACCGAGGTGTCAGAGTACGCCCAGGGTGTGCCCGACGAGATGAAGCGAGCCCGTCTACATCCGGAACTCCCGCCCGAGGGCAAGCCTGCGTGGTGCTTCTACCCGATGTCCAAGACTCGCGAAGTAGGAGCCAACTGGTTCGAGTTGCCCTACGACGACCGCCATGAGCTGATGATGGAGCACGGCACCTCAGGCCGGAAGTTCGCCGGCCGCATCCTCCAGGTGGTGACCGGTTCGACGGGCATCGATGACTTCGAGTGGGGGGTGACCCTGTTCGGCCAGCATCCCGATGACCTTAAAGACGTCGTCTACACGATGCGCTATGACCGGGCCTCAGCTCGCTACGGCGATTTCGGTACCTTCTACACCGGAATGGTCGACGAACTGGACGTCGTCCTGGCCCGGGTGGGCTGCACCTGACCGTGGCCCTCATCCCGGAGGAACGGATCCCTGAGGAACTGGTTCCCTATGCCCTGGAGCAGGTCCTCCGCGACATCGATCGGATGGTTGTGGCCTTTTCCGGTGGCGCCGACTCGGCCTTGCTGGCCCACGCGGCCAACGCCGTGCTGGGTCCCGAACGGGTCCACGTGGTGACCGCCGTGTCGCCCTCGTTGGCCGCCGACGAACGAGCCGACGCAGAGGCGCTGGCCGGCGAACTGGGTCTGCGCTGGTCGGCTGTGGAGACCGACGAGATGACCCACGCCGCCTACCGGGCCAACGACGCCGACCGTTGTGCCCACTGCAAGGACGCCCTGATGGACGTTCTGGCCCCCATCGCCGAGGCGGAGTCGGCCACCGTGGTACTCGGCGTGAACGTCGACGACCTAGGTGATCACCGTCCCGGCCAGCGGGCGGCCACCGACCGGGGGGCACGCTTCCCGCTGGTGGAGGCTGGTCTGACCAAGGATGAGGTTCGGGCCTGTTCCCGACGGTTGGGCCTACGCACTGCCGACAAGCCGGCCGCCGCCTGTCTAGCGTCTCGGGTGCCCTACGGGACCGAGGTCACCGTCGACGTGCTGTCCGGGGTGGAGCGGGCCGAGGCCGCCCTGCGGCGACTGGGGTTCGACGACCTGCGTATCCGTCACTACGACGACACGGCCCGCATCGAGGTGCCCATCGACCGCCTGGTCGACGTCGTGGAACGACGGGGTGCTGTGGTGGCCGCCGTGATCGCCTCCGGCTACCGGTACGTGACCCTGGACCTCGAGGGCCTACGGTCCGGCAACCTCAACGCCGCCCTGGCCCCTGATGGAGTCTGATCCGGCCGCCGAGCCAGCCAGCGGGTTAGACGCCCGCCTAGCCGAGTTGGCCGAGGCGCTGATTGTCGGGGTGGTGGCTGCCCTCCCCGGTTGGGTGGAACGGTGCGTGGCCGAGCGGTCGACGCCCGGGAGGGTCGTCCCTCCGGGAAAGGTTGCTGAGGCCGGACGGGCAGCGGCCGATGAGGTGGAAAAGCGCCTACGGACGCTGTTGGTCGCCGATGTCGACGAGCAGTGGACCGGGCCCCTGGCCGTGATCCGTGGTGCCGTCCGCTTTCCGACTGACCTGCTGGACGACGCCGGTGCTCGGCCGGTGGAGCGCGACGCCGACGCCGAGCGACTGTTCCCCGACGACCCCTACGACCTGACCCCCGCCGCGTTCGCTGACGTGCATCCCACCCTGCAAGGCCCTGGCCTGGCCTGGGGTGCGGCTAAGGCCTTCGCTCACCGGCGTCGTCACCTCGACAGAGACCCAGATGAGGACAACCCGTGACCGGAACAGTTCACGGTCTCGAAACACGCACGTGACGGTCGCGTGATGCCGTCGGGCGATCCTTTCGCTGACGACAGAACGCCTGCATCCCGCGGGCCTCAGGAAAGGACTCTCCCCGATGGATTCTGGTGACATTGCCTGGATGCTGACCAGCACCGCCCTCGTCGTGTTCATGGTGCCGGGACTGGCTCTGTTCTACGGCGGGATGGTGCGGTCCAAGAACGTGCTCAACATGCTGATGATGAACATGTACTGCATCGGCATCGTGCCCGTGGTGTGGGTCCTGGTTTCGTACTCCATTGGCAACTCGCCCGACGGCGATGGCTTCTTCGGTGGCGACTGGATCGGCAACTTCGACTTCGTCGGTCTGAAGGGCATGGCCGGCGACACAGAGGGCCTGGTGTTCGTGGCTTTCCTCATGACCTTCGCCTCGATCACCCCGGCCCTTATCTCCGGTGCGGTGGCCGATCGGCTCAAGTTCTCGGCGTGGATCCTTTTCGTGCCCGTCTGGCTGGTACTCGTCTACAGCCCCGTCACCTACTGGGTGTACAGCGGCTGGCAGCACGGCAACGGCGCCCTGGACTTCGCGGGTGGAACGGCTATCCACGTCAACGCCGGCGTGGCCGCCCTGGCCTTCGTACTGGTCCTAGGAAAGCGGAAGGGATGGCCTACCGAGGCCATGCCGCCACACAACATGCCGTTGGTGATGATCGGCACGGCCATTCTGTGGTTCGGCTGGTTCGGCTTCAACGCCGGCTCCGCTGGGGCCGCCAACGGCCAGGCCGTGCAGGCCTTGCTCAACACCTTCCTCGCCGCAGCAGCCGGGATGGTCGGTTGGATGGCCGCCGAAAAACTCCGCGACGGGCATGTCACCTCGCTGGGTGCCGCCTCGGGTGTGGTCGCCGCCCTAGTGGCCATCACCCCGGCCGCCGGCTACGTGGGCGGCCTAGCCGGGATCGTGTTCGGCCTCTTGGCTGGCATTGTCTGCTACCTGGCGCTCACCCTGAAGACCCGGCTTGGCTTCGACGACAGCCTCGACGTGGTGGGCATCCACGGAGTGGGAGGCATCCTCGGCGGTCTACTACTTGGCCTGTTTGCCGATGCCAGTGCCATCCCCGGCGGGGGATTTGACGACGGCCTGTTCTTCGGCGGCGGCATCGAGCTGTTCCTGGACCAGGCGGTGGCCATCGGCTCGGTGGTCGTGTTCTCGTTCACCGTGACCTGGGTGATCGTCAAGGTATTGGACGTCGTGGTCGGCCTCCGGGTCGACGAGGAGACCGAGCTGGCAGGCCTCGACCAGCGGGTTCACGCCGAGTCGGCCTACAACTAGGGGTCGAAGGTTTTGGTGGCCGGCGAACGTCCACGCGCTGGCAGGTTCGGTCTCGTCACTACGGTTCGCGCCGTGCCCGCCTTTGACACGTCAGACCTGCAGGACGACCGGTCCCTCCGGGGGCCGGCGTTCTGCGCCGCGCTGACCCTTCGATTCGACGAATACCTGGCCACCGTCTTCGAGGCTGCCGAGGTGCCGGCCGGGGTGGCCCTGGTGGCCATCGGCGGATACGGCCGGGGCGAGCAGTGCCCGGGCAGCGACCTCGATGTAGTCCTAGTCCACGCTCCGGGCCTGGACGTGGCCGGCGCAGCCGAACGGATCTGGTATCCGCTGTGGGATGCCGGCCTGAAGCTCGGACACCAGGTGGGCACGGTGGCCCAGCTCCTGGAAGTTGGAGCCGAGCACCTCGAGACGGCCACCAGCCTGCTGGCTGCCCGGGAGGTGGCGGCCAGCTCGGTCGAAGGGTCCGCTCTGGTCACTGAACTGGCCCACGGGGCGATGGCCCAGTGGCAGGACCGTTCTCGGCAGAACCTTGGCCAACTCCAAGGTGCGGTCGCTGAGCGGCACGCCCGGTTTGGCGAGGTGGCGTTCCTACTCGAGCCTGACCTCAAGGAGGCCCGAGGTGGCCTACGTGACGTCCACAGCCTGTTCTGGGTGGAGCAGGCCACGGCACCCAACCTACGGGAGTCCGAGGCGGCTGGACTGGCTGCCGCCTTTGAGACGTTGCTGGCCGTCCGGGTGGAGCTTCATCGACTCACCGGCCAACGCTCAGACAAACTTCTGCTGGAACTCCAGGACGACGTGGCCGCTGCGCTTGGTATGGCCGATGCCGATGTTCTGATGGCCGAGGTGTCGTTTGCCGGGCGGACCATCGCCTGGATCAGTGAAGGGTCGGCTCGTCAGGCCCTTCGGGCATCGCGTCGACGGGGTCCGATGAAGATGATCTCGGGCATCCGTCGCCAGGAGGTAGTGCCAGGTCTGGTGCTCGACGACGGTTGCCTGGAACTGACCGACGCCGCCGACCTGGACGACCCGCTCCTCGTGTTGCGGTGTGCGGTGGCCGCGGCCCGCTACGAGGCGTACCTCCAGCGAGGCTCCCTGGAGCGCCTCGCCGATCGTGCCATGCCCCTCTCCGCACCGTGGCCCGCCGAGGCCCGTGAGCTGTTCGTGGACCTGCTGGCCGCTGGCTCGGCCACCGTGCCGGTCATCGAGGACCTCGACCACGTCGGCTTGTTCGTGTTGCTGGTACCGGAGTGGGAGCCGTGTCGGTCCCGCCCGCAGCGCAACGCCTACCACCGGTTCACTGTCGATCGGCACCTGATGGAGGCGGCGGCCGAGGCGTCACGTCTGGTTGACCGGGTGGAGCGCCCCGACCTGTTGTTGGTGGGCGCACTGTTCCACGACATCGGTAAGGGGTACCCGGGGGACCACACCGAGGTGGGCACAGACCTGCTCGCCGGCATTGCTACCCGCATGGGCTACGACAGTGGCGACGTCGACCTGCTGGTGGCCATGGTTGAACACCACCTGCTCCTACCCGACGTGGCTACACGCCGGGACCTTGATGACGACGGCACCATCCGCCAGGTCGCTGACGCTGTGGGTGGAACGGTGCTACTCGGCCTGCTCGGGGCATTGACCGAGGCCGACTCGATCGCTACCGGTCCGTCAGCCTGGAGCAACTGGAAGGCCGGCCTAGTCCGGGAGTTGGTGGAGCGGACCTCACACGTGCTCGGCGGTGGTGATGTGGGCGACGTGGTCGGGGGCTCGTTTCCCGACGCCGACCAGCAGGCATTGCTGGACGACGGTGCGTTTCTGGTGCGTGGCGAGGGACGGGAGCTCACGGTGGTGGCCACCGACCGTCCGGGCACCTTCGCCAGGGTGGCTGGGGTCCTAGCCCTCAACGGTGCCGACGTGCTGGACGCCTCGGCCCATTCCGAGCACGGGCGGGCCCTCTCGGTGTTCCGGGTCGGCTCGGTATTGGGTGGCGAACCCGACTGGTCCCGCATCGCCGAGCAGGTCGACAAGGCCCTAGCTGGTCGTCTAGCGCTGGCCGCCCGTCTGGGCGACCGGTCCCGGGCCTACCGACCTACTCGTCTGGCCGCTCGTCCCGCACGGCCCACGGTGACCGTTGACAATCTCTCCTCGGCCACGGCCACGGTGCTGGAGGTGACATGCCCAGACGGGGTGGGCGTGCTGTACCGGATTACCCGGGCCTTTGCTGAGTTGGATCTCGATATCGTCCGGGCGCGCGTGCAGACCCTCGGTTCGGACGTGATCGATGCCTTTTACGTCCGGGACTCGTCGGGCGCCAAGATCACCGACCCCGAACATCTGGCCGAGGTCGAACTGTCGATACTGCGTTGGGTGGCCGTTGACTTCTGACAGGCGGTGCCATCCGCCTACGGTGGACCTGTGACCTCCGACGGTGCGACCTCTGGGGACAGGCGACCACCGAGTCAGGCCGATCTTCTGCGATGGGCCGAGGCCCTGTCGGCATCGGCCCGAACCGGCATGGGCTTCACCGAGTCGCTCTACGAGCGGGAGCGCTACGAGGAGGTTCTGCAGGTAGCCGCCGAGATTAGGTACCGGGCCGACGCCCTGTCGGGAAACGCGGTGGATCCGGCCGATCTGGTCGAGGAGTGGTTCGACACCGTGGGCCGGGGTGTCAAGGGCTACGTCACTCCCAAGGTGACCGTCGGCGCGGTGGTCGGCAACGACGCCGGCGAGATGCTGCTGGTACAGCGGTCGGGATCCGGCGTGTGGCTATACCCGACCGGATGGGCCGATGTCGGCTACTCGCCGGCCGAGGTTGTGGTCAAGGAGGTCCTAGAGGAGACAGGCATCCACTGCGAGGTGGTGCGTCCGATCGCCATCCTCGATGGGCTACGTCTGGGCATCACCGGCATACCGCTGTACTCGCTGGTCTTCCACTGCCGGATGACCGGTGGCGAGTTGGCGGCTCACCCCTTGGAGTGCCTCGACGTGGGCTTCTTCGCCGAGGGATCGCTGCCCGAGGGCCACGCCCTGCCCGCTGAGTGGGTGGACGAGTCATTTGCCGCCATCCGGGGCGAGGAAATGGACGTCCGGTTCGACCATCCGCGAGAGCCCATGTGGGAGGGGTCTCCGGAGGAGGGTGACGGGGGCTAGTTCCCCTGCTGGTTCCTGAGGAAGTCCTCGACCTCGGCTACCAGGCGGTCCGGGTCGTCGGCCGTCCCCTCGTCGAAGTCCGTCTCTAGCTGCGCGACGTAGTCGACCGTCTCGTCGTCCTCTGACACCAACTCTGTGACCTGGCGTTCGTAGTCGTCGGCCAGGATCTGCAGGTCGGTCCGGGGCACGTCCACCTCGAATACCCGACAGAGGCGTTCCACCAGGGCGAGCGCCGCCTTGGGGGACGGGGCGTTGGAGACGTAGGAGGGCACGCTGGCCCAGAACGACGCCGTCATCACACCTCGCTCCCGTAGGCCGGAGGCCAGCACACCCACGATGCCCGTCGGTCCCTCGTAGGTCGACGGCGAGAGGTCCAGGCGTTCGGCCAAGTGTGCGTCGTCAGTGCCCCCGTACACCTGGGTGGGTCGGGTGTGGGGCACGTCGGTCAGCAGGGCCCCCAACGTGCAGACCATCGTGGCGTCCAGCACTTCGGCGGTATGGGCGACATGGTCCACGAAGGTCCGCCACCGCAACTGGGGTTCGTGGCCAACGACGCAGACCAGGTCGTGGTCGGCATCGGGCACCCGGGCCACGTGGATCGACGTGGACGGCCAGACGATCCGACGAGCGTCATTCTCGTCGAGGCAGACGCTGGGGCGGGCCACGGTGAAGTCGAAGAAGTCCTCGGCGTCGATGGTGGCCACGTGGACGGCCTCGTAGTGGTCCCGGATGTAGCGGGCGGCGGTGGAACTGGCCTCGCCGGCGTCATTCCAGCCCTCGAAGGCGGCCAACAGGACCGGTGACCGCAGATCCACGGGCATCGCGTCGACGTGCCAGAACAGATGCGGTGCGGGGTCGGCGGGCATTGGGCCGAAGGGTAACCAGACGCGGTTCGTCGCGCGCCCGGACCCACCTTGTCCCTCCCGTCCTCGGTGATCGGAGTCGGAGTCCTAGGCTCGGCGGCTATGACCAGCGAGCAGCAGGCGATCGAGGTCCATGAGGCCACCGAGGTGGACGACGCGCTGATGGCCGCCATGGCCCGGCTGATTCCGCAACTCTCGAACTCCAACCCTCCACCGGATGGTGACGCCCTGGAGGCCATCGTCTCGTCGGACTCCTCGGTCCTGTTGTTGGCCGTGGATCCGGCAGTCCCCGGCGAGAAGGCGATCCTGGGGGCCATGACGTTGGTCCTGTTCCGCATCCCGACCGGCCTGCGGGCATGGATCGAGGACGTGGTCGTCGATGAGGCGGCACGGGGCCACGGGGTCGGCGAGACGCTCAATCGGGCGGCCATCGAGTGGGCACGCGGGGCGGGTGCCACCACCGTGGACCTGACATCGCGCCCGTCGCGGGAGGCCGCCAACAGGTTGTACCGGCGGCTGGGCTTCCAGGAGCGCGCCACCAACGTCTACCGGTTGGACCTGTGATCCCGTCGGGGGGCACCGATGCCGAGGTGGTGATCGTCAACGGCATGCCCAACTGGCGGAGCGACGATGGGCACAACGAGCGGTGCCTACATCGCATCGAGGCATGGAGGCCGCTGTAGGACGACCGGTGATCGCCTCAGACACCACCCTCTACTGGGCTCTGTTCCGTTCACTGGGGATCACGCCCACCTTCGCTCCCGCCACCCTGCTAGGACGACTCTGACCTTCCGGACCGGTTCGGCGGGCTGGGCCCGTGTCGCGGACTGACTGCTACGTTCCGCCCAATGGAAACCAAGCAGATGGCAGCTGACACGTTCGGACAGGTCGAACAGAAGCTCCGCGACCTGTCGCGGTGGATGTACGAGAACCCTGAACTGGGATACGAGGAGTTCGAGGCCTCGGCCCGGATCAGCTCCTTCCTGGGGGACAACGGCTTCGACGTCACGTATCCCACCCACGGTCTAGACACCGCCTTCGAGGCCACGGTGGGCACGTCGGGCCCCCGGGTCGTCATCTGCTGCGAGTACGACGCCCTGCCCGAGGTGGGCCATGCCTGTGGCCACAACATCATCGCCACCTCGGCGATCGGGGCCGGCGTGGCGTTGGCGCCGCTGGCTGAGGAACTAGGCATCCGGGTGACCGTTCTGGGCACCCCGGCCGAGGAGGGTGGTGGCGGCAAGGTCGAGTTGATCGAGGCCGGGGCCTTCGAGGACGCCGCAGCGTCGATGATGGTCCACCCCGGCCCCTACGACGAGTTGGACCCAGCATTCCAGGCCTGCCAGCACTACGACGTGGAGTTCTTCGGAAAGGACTCGCACGCCGCCTTTGCTCCGGAGGTGGGGATCAACGCCCTGGACGCCTTCGTGCAGGCCTACGTGAACATCTCCACCCTGCGCCAGGCCATGGTCGACGACGACCGGATCCACTGCAAGGTCACCCATGGCGGTGACGCGGTGAACGTCGTGCCGTCGTATACGAAGTCCGAGTGGCTGATCCGCTCGGTCAGCGTGGAGCGGCTGACCGAACTGATCCCCAAGGTGAAGGCGTGCTTCGAGGGGGCGGCGCTGGCCACCGGTTGCCGGTTCGAATGGCACGAGACGGCCCACCCCTACGACAACATGCGCAACAACGACGTCATGACCGACCTGTACGCCGCCAACTCTGAGGCTCTGGGTCGCCCCATGCCGACCAATGCCGAGCAGGGTGGGGGTTCTGGCTCGTCGGACATGGGCAACGTGAGCCAGGTCGTGCCGTCAATCCATCCCATGCTCGGCATGGACTGTGGAGACGCCGTCAACCACCAGCCCGAGTTTGCGGCGCGCACCGTCGAACCCGGAGGCGAGGCGGCGTTGCGCGACGGGGCGCTCGGCATGGCTTGGACGATCATCGACATGGCCGAACACGACGTCTGGGACCGGCTCTAAGGGCCTGCTTCACGAATGAGGCGCTCATGAACAGGCCGACGCCGGCCCTGCGGGTCACCGACCTGACGACCCGGTTCAACACCCAGGACGGCACGGTGCACGCCGTCAACGGCGTCTCGTTCGACCTGGCCGACGGCGAGGTCCTCGGCGTGGTCGGGGAGAGCGGGTCAGGCAAGAGTGTCACGATGATGTCGCTACTGCGACTCATCCCAACGCCGCCCGGAGAGATCGCAGCCGGCGAGGCCATCTTCGAAGACGGCGACTTGCTGTCGATGGGCCTCAACGACCTGCGGGAGGTCCGTGGGGGCAAGATCGGTTTCATCTTCCAGGACCCGATGACCTCACTGAATCCGGTGGTCACCGTGGGTGACCAGATCGTGGAGTCCCTCACCGTCCACCAGCCGACCCGCCGGTCCGAGATGCGGGCTCGGGCCCTCGAGTTGCTTCAGTTGGTGGGGATCCCATCGCCTGAGGACCGGTTGCGTAGCTATCCGCACGAGTTGTCGGGGGGGATGCGTCAGCGGGTGATGATCGCTATTGCCCTGGCCTGCAACCCGCGGATCCTGGTGGCCGACGAGCCCACGACGGCCCTGGACGTCACCATCCAGGCCCAGATCCTCGAACTGGTGAAGGACCTCCGGGCCAAGTTGGGCATGGCGGTCATCTGGATCACCCACGACCTCGGGGTGGTTGCGGGCCTGGTCGACAGAGTGCTGGTCATGTACGGCGGCCAGATCGTGGAGGACGCACCGGTCGACGAGCTCTATGCCGATCCCCGCCACCCCTACACTCAGGGCCTGCTTGCGTCGCTGCCGTCGGCAACTTCCCGGGGCCAGAAGCTTGTCAATATCGTGGGCCAGCCGCCCGACATGCGACAGTCGCCGACGAGCTGCTCGTTCGCTCCCCGCTGCCCGCACGTCTTCGACCGGTGCCACGGTGAGAACCCCCAATTGCTCGCCGTGTCGGCCACCCACAAGGTGGCCTGCTGGTTGGACGAGGTCCCGGTGCTAGTCGGCACAGCGGGGGCGACCACTGGTGAAGGGGGCGACCATGACGACTGAGGCGCCGGCCGTGGGGTCGGAGGCACCCGAGGTACTGGTCTCCGTCCGGGGCCTCAAGAAGCACTTTCCGGTGACCAAGGGTGCGCTGCGCCGCAAGGTCGGCTCGGTGCGGGCCGTCGACGGTGTTTCGTTCGACATTGAGCGTGGCCACACCCTGGGGCTGGTCGGCGAGTCGGGATCAGGCAAGTCGACCATCGGCCGGACCCTCCTGCGCCTAGAGAAGCCGACTGACGGCACGGTGGTCTTCGATGGTGGAGACCTGGCTGGCCTTTCGTCAGCGGCTTTACGGAAGGTCAGGCCACGAATGCAGATGGTCTTCCAGGACCCCCATGCCTGCCTGAATCCGCGGATGACCGTCAGCTCGATCATCGGCGAACCTCTGGTCGAGCATCTTTCGATGTCGTCGAGGGAACGCAACGAGCGCGTCGAGGAACTACTCGGACTGGTCGGACTGAACCCGGAACACGCCAACCGCTATCCGCACGAGTTCTCCGGTGGACAGCGCCAGCGCATCGGCATTGCCAGGGCCATTGCCCTGAATCCCGACTTGATCGTCTGCGACGAGCCCATTGCTGCCCTGGACGTCTCCATCCAGGCCCAGGTAGTGAACCTGATGGAAGAACTCCAGGACTTACTCGGCCTCACCTACCTGTTCATCTCCCACGACCTGGGCATGGTGCGCCACATCGCCGACCGGGTGGCGGTGATGTACCTCGGACGGATCATGGAACTGGCCGATGTCGACGATCTCTATGAGCACCCGCTGCATCCCTACACCAGAGCCCTTCAGTCCTCGGCTCCCGTGCCCGATCCGGCGACCGAGGCCACCCGCGAGAAGATCGTGCTGGAAGGGGACATTCCCAGCCCGTCCTCGCCGCCGCCGGGCTGCGTATTCTCCACCCGGTGCCCGGAGGCGGTAGACCGGTGCCGCAGTGAGGTGCCGGTCTGGCGTGAAGTGGCGCCCGGCCACGGCGTTGCTTGCCACCTCGTGGACTGATGCAAGCGGGGACAAGGTCTGATTTGTCGCCTATTCGTAACGGGCACGTGTTGAAACATGCGGGTCTGAGGTGATAGGCCTCACAGGACTATTTGAAGGGGTTGGACCGGCGATCTGATGATTGACCCGGCTGGCTCCGTGATGAGGGGAATCACATTGAAGAAGTTCATCCGTCTGGTGGCCGTACTGGCGACTCTGACCATGGTCGCCGCGGCCTGTGGCAGCGACGACGACAGCGGGGGCACGTCGGCAGCGACGACCATGGCCCCGGCCGCGACCGAGGCTCCGGCCGCGACCGAGGCTCCGGCCGCGGCGTTGTCCGAGTTGAACGTGGCGTACTTCCTGGAGTGGCCGACGGCCAACCAGGTCGCCCAGGTCGAGAAGACCTACGACGAGCGTCTCGGCATGACCGTGAACTGGCTGCCGTTCGGTTCCGGCGGTGACATGGCGTTGGCCATGGAGGCCGGCGACATCGACATCGCATACAGCCAGGGCTTGACGCCGTTCGCCAACTTCGTGACCTCGGGGTCCGAATTGGAGATTGTCGGTGTGGCCGTGAGTTATGCGGACGCCGACAACTGCGTGGCGCATCCGGACTACGGCGTGACGGCGGCCAACGCGGCTGAGACACTGGCCGGGCAGAAGATCTACGCCCCGGTCGGCAACGTCACCCACTACAAGTTGCTGAAGATGCTGGGGCACCTCGGGGTGTCGCTGGATAGCTTCGAGCACGTTCCCTCCGACGGTGGTGCGGCAGCGGTCGCAGCCTTCGAGAGCGGCGATGTGGCCATGGCGTGTGCCTTCGGTGGCGGTGTGCTGTCGATGTTGGACGCCGGTGGCAACCTGGTGATGACCGGTTCGGAACAGGAGGCCATTGGCATCCGTGTCTTCGACATCATCTCGATCCCGACCCAGTTCGGCATCGATCATCCGGAGGTTGTCGAGACGTTCCTGCAGGTGACCGAGGAGGCCAACGCGGCCTACGCCGGTGGCCGTCGTGCCCTAGAGGCCACGATCGCCGAAGCGGCGGGCATGACGGTGGAGGGCTCCAACGCCCTGCTGGACATGTTCTCGTTCCCGGATCGGGCAACCCAGTTGTCCGACGCGTGGTTGGGCGGGACCGTCCAGGACGTGATGAAGCAGCAGATGGACTTCTTCGTCGAGCAGGGAGAGATCCCCGAGGCGTTGGACTCCTATGACGCGTTCGTGAACACGTCGTTCCTGAGCAATATCAGTGACGTCGAGGTCGTGATGACTTCCAGCGGAGCCGGCGAAGGCGGGACCGTGACCATCCTCTACTGGCAGGCTGCATCCACGCTGAACTCGTATCTGTCGGGTGGCTGGAAGGACCGTGATGCCTCTTCGGTGATCCTCGAGCCGTTGGCCGAGTTCGATGACCAGGGCGTGCTCGTTCCTGCGCTTGCCACTTCGATTCCGACGGTCGGGAACGGTGGCGTTTCCGAAGATCTGACCAGCATCACGTGGGAGTTGCAGGAAGGCGTGGTGTTCTCTGACGGCACCCCGTTGACCTCCGACGACGTGGTCTTCAGTTGGGAGTACTGCTCGCATCCCGATACCGGCTGCTCTGGGGCATCGGGCTTCGACGGCGTGACCTC
>JASLKB010000160.1 GCA_030747775.1 Acidimicrobiales bacterium
CACCCCGAGAACCGGATGGTCGTGGAAACGCCCCAGTACTTCTTCCTTCGCGTGGCTTGTGGCCTGTCGACCTGCCCGGACGAGGCCATCCGCTTCTATCGCCTCATCTCGTCGCTGCAATACCTGCCGTCTAGCCCGACGTTGTTCAACTCCGGCACCAGCCATCCGCAGATGTCCAGTTGCTATCTCTTGGACTCCCCAGAAGACAGCCTCGACGGCATCTACAAGCGCTACACCGATATCGCAAAGTTGTCGAAGTTCGCCGGCGGGATCGGCGTGGCGTGGCACCGGATCCGGGCGAAGGGCTCACTGATCCGCGGCACTAACGGCCTCTCCAACGGCATCGTGCCGTGGCTGAAGACTCTCGATAGTTCGGTCGCCGCGGTCAATCAGGGCGGTCGCCGCAAGGGCGCGGCCTGCGTCTATCTGGAGTCTTGGCACGCCGATATAGAGGACTTCCTGGACCTGAAAGAAAACACCGGCGACCCGCAGCGCCGCACCCACAACCTGAACTTGGCCAACTGGATCCCCGATCTGTTCATGGAGCGCGTCGAGAAGGACTGGCAGTGGTCGCTGTTCGATCCGGCCAAGGTCCCCCACCTCACTGACCTGTACGGCCCCGACTTCGAGTCCGCATACCTCAGGGCCGAGGAGGAGGGCACCTACGAGCGCCAGATTCCGGCCCGCGAGCTCTACAGCCGGATGATGCGCTCGCTGGCCCAGACCGGAAACGGATGGATGACCTTCAAGGACGCCTCCAACCTGAAGTGCAACCAGACAGGCACCGACGGACGGGTGGTCCACCTTTCCAACCTGTGCACCGAGATCCTCGAGGTCACCGATCAAGACGAAACCGCTGTATGCAACCTCGGCTCAGTGAATCTAGGTGCCTTGGTGGTTGACGGCGCCTTCGACTTCGACCGACTAGCCGAGGTGGTGCGCCTAGCCGTGCCGTTCCTCGACCGGGTCGTGGACATCAACTACTACCCCACTCCCGAGGCGTCCACGTCCAACTCGGCGTGGCGTCCTGTGGGTATGGGCCTCATGGGCCTCCAGGACGTCTTCTTCAAGTTGGGCCTGCCGTTCGATTCCGACGAGGCCCGGACGCTGTCGTCTCGGATATCCGAGGAGATCTACTTCAATGCCCTTTGGGCGTCGACCGAACTGGCCGAGGCTGCCGGACCGCACGAGAACTACGCACTCACCCGAGCTGCCCGTGGCGATCTGCAGTTCGACCTCTGGGACGTGGAACCAACTGACACCGCCCGCTGGGACACCCTGCGGGCCCGGATCACCGAGTACGGCCTGCGCAACTCATTACTCATCGCTATCGCCCCGACCGCCACAATTGCCTCGATCGCCGGCTGCTGCGAGTGCATCGAGCCGCAGGTGTCCAACCTGTTCAAGCGCGAGACGCTGTCCGGTGAATTCATGCAGATCAACCGCTACCTGGTGCGCGAACTGCAACAGAGGAACCTGTGGAACGAGAGCATGGCTAACCGGGTGAAGATGGCCGAAGGATCCATTCAGGACGTCGAGGGCATGCCCGACGACCTCAAGGACGTGTACCGCACCGCCTGGGAGGTACCCATGCGATCGCTGATCGACATGGCCGCCGCCAGGGGTGCCTACATCGACCAGAGCCAGTCCCTAAACCTGTTCATGGAGTCACCGACCATCGGCAAGCTCAGCTCGATGTACCTTCACGCTTGGAAATCCGGCGTGAAGACGACGTACTACCTGCGGTCGCGACCGGCCACACGGATCAACAAGACCACTACCGGTGGACCCACCCCGACAGGGGGCGGTGAACCGGCCGCCACACCGACCTTCACCGACGCCGAGGCTGTGGCCTGCTCCTTGGAGAACCCCGAGTCCTGCGAGGCGTGTGACTGATGGCCCTTGCAGAGGTTCCCTTCGAAAAACCCACCGAACACGCTGATGCGCCGACGGCCGCACCTGCCGTCCATAGGGCCAACATCTTGGACCCCGGCTTCGACCTGACGCTGCGGCCCATGCGGTACCCGGTCTTCTACGAGATGTACCGGGACGCCATCAAGAACACGTGGACGGTCGACGAGATCGACTTCTCCGACGACATCCCCGACCTAGACCGCAAGCTGGTTCCAGCCGAGAAGCACCTCATCAACCGGTTAGTGGCCTTCTTCGCAACCGGGGACTCGATCGTGTCCAACAATCTGGTACTGAACCTGTACCAGCACATCAACGCGCCAGAGGCCCGAATGTACCTTTCGCGCCAGCTCTACGAGGAGGCGCTGCACGTCCAGTTCTACCTAACGCTGCTTGACAATTACATCCCCGACATGGCCGAAAGAGAGGCCGCCTTCGCGGCGATCCACAACATCCCGTCGATCGCCAAGAAGGGCGAGTTCTGCTTCAAATGGATGAACGCCGCCGAGAATCTCGGTGAGTTGGACACCGACGAGAAGCGCAAGACGTTCCTGTTGAATCTCATCTGCTTCGCCACATGCATCGAAGGCCTGTTCTTCTTCGCCGCCTTCGCCTACGTCTACTTCCTGCGCTCCAAGGGCCTCCTCAACGGCTTGGCCGCGGGCACCAACTGGGTGTTTCGCGATGAGAGCTGCCACATGAACTTTGCCTTCGAGGTCATCAACACTGTGCGTCGCGAGCAGCCCGAATTGTTCGACGAGGACCTTGGGAACCGCATCTACGAGATGCTGGACGAGGCCATCAACTGCGAGTACCAGTTCGCCGAGGACCTCCTGGGACAGGGCGTGCCGGGCATGTCGACCGCCGACACTAAGCAGTACCTGCAGTTCGTAGCCGACCAGCGCCTCGCCCAGTTGGGCCTAGAGCGCCGGTACAACACGACCAACCCGTTCGGGTTCATGGAACTCCAAGATGTACAAGAACTCACGAACTTCTTCGAGCGCACAGTCGCCGCCTACCAGGTCGGTGTCGAGGGTGACGTGGCGTTCGACGAGGACTTCTAAGGGACGGTCCCCGACCCCTCCCCGGGACCCCGTTCCTCGGACCCCGGACTACTCGCTCCCCGGTCCCGACGTCGGCGAAGGGCAACAACAGCACCACCGAGGGCCAGCAGCACCGTGGCCAAGCCGGCGGACACCACCGACCGTCCTGTCGCTCCCGACGACGGCCCCGTCGTGTCACCCGTTCCACTGGGCTGAACCACTCCGGTTTCCGTTTCCGCTCCCCCTGCGGGATCCTCCCCGGACCCGGCCGCAATGGTCGTCAACGGAGAAGTCGTCCCAACAGCCGTTGTCGTGGTCAGAACCGAACCACCCTCGCTCGTCGTCGGAACCACCGTGATGGCCGCCGGTTCCGCCGTGGTCGTCGTGGCGGCCGGCAGCGAAGCCGTCGATCGGAACGGCCCGCTGATCTCGTAGGTCACGCCGACATGACGGCCCTCGGCACCAGGACCCCAGTCCAGGTCAGGCACCACATCGCGCACCAACGCCTCGCCACGGCCTCGCAGCGAACTCACGTATAGACGGGTCCCTGACGGATCGAAGCACGGCCCGGTCACCTGTGACAGCCGGTGCTCGTTGCCCACCATCCGGCAGAAGGGCGCCACCTCGCCAAACGGAGTGACTACCACCAGCTCCATGTCGCCCCGGTCCTCGGACACGAACAGGTCCCCTGAGCCGGACACCGTCAGGTCACCAATCCCCCAAGCCGGACCACGTCGTCCCGAGCCGTCCCAAATCACCGAATGGTGGCCGGCGGCCAGGTCCACCGCGTGCAACCGGTCGTCGAGGCCGGTGGTGAAGACCAGCACACCGTCATGTACAGCCACCCCACCACCCATCGGTGTGACGAGACCGTCGGCCGCTTGGAACCGGGTGGGGATGAACGAACCCGACGGGTCGAGAACCGACAGCCAACGGACCCCGCCGTCCGGATCCACCGCCAGGGCCTCCATGCGATCAGTGTCGCTCCCTCCGCCTCCCAGCGGATCGCCTGCCCCGGACAGGGATACCCGGTAGAGGCGACCGTCCCGGTGGGCCTCGGTGAGATAGGCGTAGCCACCATCGGCGTCCACGGCCACCGACCCGTGCGTACGTCGACCCAGCACCGGGCG
>JASLKB010000161.1 GCA_030747775.1 Acidimicrobiales bacterium
GTGGGCAAGACCACGGTTGTCCTCGGGTTGGCCTCCGCCGCCTCGGCCCGGGGGACCGATGTACTGGTCGTCGACCTCGATCCGCAGGGCAACGCGACCACCGGCCTCGGGGTGTTCGAGCCGGGTCCCGGGGTGGACGCAGTGTTGGACGAGGAGCGTCCCGGAGGCCTAGCGACAGTGGTGGAGCCGGGGGGCTGGCCGTCCGACATCGGTCCGCCACCCACCATTGCGGCGTCATCGCCAGGTCTGTCGATCCGCGAGCCACAGCTGGCCACCGATCCGCTGGGTGCACAGGACCGATTGGCCATGGCAATGCGCCCGCCGTTGCAGGCCGCCCCCGACGTGGGGTCACCTGGGGTTTCGGGTGCTGGCGACGATGATCGTCTGGTGCTGATCGACTGTCCTCCTTCACTGGGCCTGTTGACGGTGAACGCCCTGTTTGCTGCCGATGCGGCGCTGGTGGTGACCGAGCCGGGAGCATGGGCCGTGGACGGGGTGGGACGCATGCTGCAGACCATCGACCGCATCCGGATGCGTCGCCCCGATGGACGACCCGAGGTGGTGGGGATCGCCGTGAACCGGTTAGGCCGTACCAGGGATGGGCGATACTGGGACGAGGCGCTTCGGGAGGCGTATCCGGGTCAGTGCCTGCCGCCGGTGCACCTGCGGGCCGCGGTGTCAGAGGCGGCTGCCCAGTCGATGCCCATCCACGCAATGCGTCGGCCTGGTGCGGCCGAGGCGGCTGCCGAATTCGATGCGTTGTTGGACCAGGTGGCGCCGCAGGCAGGGTCTGAGGACCGGGTGCATGCCGAATCAGATTTCGAGTTGGATGTCGGATCGGACTCCGACGGTAGCGACGGTTCACCCGTGGGTGATGACGTGATGGGACGGTCGGCCTGATGGCCGGTTATGACCCACAGGCCCGACGGCCTCGCCCCACCCCGCCGTCGGTCAGCCCGGTGGACGGCATGCTCGACAAGCTAGGTGAGGAAATTATTGAAGACGATGAACCGTCGGTTCCGTCTGAGGCTCCAGTCATCGACTTGCCGCTCGATGGCCTCACCGATGACGCAACTCTCGAGATCGATGGCGAGAGGCTGTTGCCCTTCGAGACGCCACCGGTGGAGATGACCGACGAGTCTGCCGACCTGCTGCACCGCTTCGGCGTGCTGGCTGCCGTGGCCGCTCTGGTGCTGGTGCTGGTCGCTTTCCGTCGCCGGCGCAGGGACGCCTGACCTTCGGTCAGAGGGCTGTCTCGATATTCCGTTAGAGGCCTAGCAACACCCGGGCAGGGGCGTCTGACTTCAGCCGGCCTCTGCCTGCCCGGGACCGGACCTCGGATGCACCCTCGACGCAGTCCGCCACGTAGGGGCACCACCCGCAGAGGGGACCGACCTTGGCGTCAAACTCGTCATCGGCACAGGACCGCCCCACTTCGGTCCAAGTCTCGGAAAACCGAGACACCGAACCATTGAGACCTTCTTCGGTCACCGGAGTTTCCACGACCTGGTTCCCGAGGAAGTAGAGCCGGCCCCGACTGGGTCGTTCGCCTCGCTGGTCCTCCACGGCAGCGGCGTAGAGCAGGACCTGGTCGAGCTTGTCGGGGACGTCACCCGGCCGGGGTGCCTTGCCGGTCTTGTAGTCGGTCACCACCAGGCCGTCGCGTGCGGAGTCGAGGCGGTCGATGATGCCGAAGAACGGCACACCGCCCACGGTGGCCGAGACTTTTGCCTCGGTGGCTTCGACGTCAACCTGTGCCGGATCCTCGAGTTCCCAGAGCTTCTCGATGGCCGTCCATCCCCGCCAGCGGAACTGCCGCTGGGCGTAGTCGTCAAGGTCGAGCGCGATGAAGTCAGTGTCGTCGCGGGTCTCCGGCCATGCGGCGGCCGCTAGTTCCCGGGCACGGTCGGTGGTTCGTCCTCCGGCCGGTTCTGAGCACAGAAGCTCTAGCACCCGGTGTACGAAAGTGCCCAGCAGGGCGGGTTCGCCTGGCGGGTCGGGTCGCTTCTCCACGTAGCGGAAGTGCCAGCGGCGTGGGCACTGCCGAAACAGTCCCGCGGAGGAGACGGAAAAGGAGCGGGGAGGGGTGGGCATGGTGGTCCTAGACGTCGAGAGCGGCAGGATCAAGCAGGGTGCTGTTGGCGATGAGGTAGTCCCGCCGCTTCGTGACATCGGAGCCCATCAGTACGTCGAACAGCCGGGCGGCTGCTTTGGCCTCTTTACCGTCTTCTATGGTCAGGCGCTTGAGGATCCGGGTCTCGGGGTCCAGCGCGCACTCCGCTAACTCCTCCACGTTCATCTCGCCAAGGCCCTTGAACCGGTTCCACTTCAGGTTCTCGACCTTGCGGCCTCCCTTGGCCAGGGATTTAGTGATCTCATCGCGCTCCTCGTCGTTGAACGCGCGGTGAATGGTGTCGCCGACCCGCAGTGAGTACAGCGGTGGTTGGGCGGCGAAGACCCGGTTCTCGGTCAGTAGTGGCTGCATGTACTCGTGGATGAGGGTGAGTAGCAGGCATCGGATATGGCTTCCGTCGACGTCGGCGTCGCACAGGATGACGATTCGCCCGTACCGGGCGGCGTCAATGTCGAAGTCATCGCCAGAACCTGCACCGATGGCGGTGAACAGGGCCTGGGCTTCGGTGTTGTCGAGGACCTGCTTAAGCGTGGCCTTCCCAGCGTTCACCACCTTGCCCCGTAGGGGGAGTATGGCTGTGTTGGCCGAGTTCCGGCCTGCCTTGGCCGGACCGGCTGCCGAGTCACCCTCCACGATGATGAGTTCGGAGTCCGGGCCGTGGGTGCGACAGTCAGCCAGCTTGTCCGGCATTCCTGTCGATCCCATGCTGGCGGCCTTCCGACGGGTCTCCAGCATCTGCTTAGAGGTGACCCGGTTGATCACCGCGTTGGTCAGTTTGTCGCGGACTGCATTGATGTGGGTCTTGGGGCCACTGCCGCCGAACCAGTCGGTGAGGCCCCGTTTGACCACCTCGTAAACGATTTTCTCGACAGCCGGGGTGCCGAGCTCCTGCTTGGTCTGGCCTCGGAACTGCGGTTCAGGGAAGACGACCTTGAGGGCGGCTACCAGCCCCTCCTGTACGTCCTCCTTGGTGGCTCGATGCTTGTTCTCCTTGGCCAACTTGGCCAGTTTCCTGGCGTCCTTGAGGAGGACGTCGTTGACGGCTCGGGTGAGGGCACGGTCGAAGCCGGCTGTGTGGGTGCCGCCCTGGCTGGTCGGAATGGTGTTGACGAACGACTCGACTCGGGGGTCGTACCCTTTGACCCAGCGGAGGGCCACCTCGACGGTGCACTCGCGGTCGACGTCCAGCATCTTCCCGTCAACCGGCACTCGCTCGGTGAACTCCGAGATGCCCGAGAGAGTGATGACCTCGCAGGCGTTGTCGCCGACCGAGAGATGGTCGACGAGGTCGGCCAGTCCACCGCGGGACACGAACTCGAACGGCTCGCCGCCACCGGCCCGCTTGTCGACCAGGCGGACCTTCACGCCGGGCACCAGGAAGCACGACTGCACGATCCGTTGGCGGATCTCGTCGGCGTCGATACGGGCGTCGTCGTCGAAAATCTCGCGATCCGGCCAGAAGCGGATCCGGGTGCCTGTCTTGTTTTTGGAGATTCGCTTCATCCGAGCCAGGTCGTGACCGGCTGTGAAGGACGAACCGGAGAAGTGGCCGGCTACCCGCTCGCGAAATGCCAGTTCGTGGGTGTGGCCGTCGCGGTCAACCTGGGCCACCATCTTGGTGGACAAGGCGTTTACCACCGATGCGCCCACGCCATGGAGCCCACCTGATGCCCCGTAGGCACCACCTCCGAACTTGCCACCGGCGTGCAGTTCGGTTAGCACGACCTCCAGCGCCGAGACCTTCCGCTTGGCGTGCCGATCGATGGGGATTCCCCGTCCGTCGTCGGCGACCTCGACGGACTGGTCGCGGTGCAGAGTGATCTCGATCTTTCCGGCGAACCCTGCGGCGGCCTCGTCGACAGCGTTGTCGACTAACTCCCACACCAGATGCATGAGCCCGGGTCCGCCGGTCCCGCCGATGTACATGCCCGGGCGCTT
>JASLKB010000162.1 GCA_030747775.1 Acidimicrobiales bacterium
ATCACAACTACGGTCCGGGGATGCCCAAGGCCGAAGTCAACGGGATCGCTATCGAATACGACATCCAAGGCGATGGCGAGCCACTGCTCCTAGTCATGGGACTTGGGGGCCAGTTGACGGACTGGCGAGACGAGTTCGTTGGCCTGTTCGTCGATCGGGGCTTCAAGGTCATTCGCTACGACAACCGCGATAGCGGGCTGTCTTCACAGGGGACCTGGAAGCCACCCAGTCAATCGACCATTATCCGCGCTCTCCTCACCAGGCAACCGGTGAAGGGAGTGGCCTATTCCATGGTCGACATGGCGGACGATGCCGCCGGTCTGCTCGATTATCTTGGGATTGATTCGGCCCACGTCGTCGGCCTCTCGATGGGCGGGATGATCGTCCAGGAGATTGCGCTCAACCATCCTGATCGCGTCCGGACCATGTGCTCGATCATGTCGAACACTGGTGACCGCCGAAATGGCGGCATTGCGGCTTCGTTGATTCCCAAGCTCGCGTGGCGGCAAAAACCTTCGCTGGAAAATGCCGTCGAAGACAACGTCGAGGTCTTTCGCCTGATTTCCGGACCCTATTTCGATGCTGACGAGTACCGGGAGCATGCTCGACTCAATGTGGAAAGGAGTTTCCAACCGGAGGGGTTGGAGCGGCAAATGGCCGCCATCTCGAGCACCCGCGATAGAACGAAATTGCTTGAAGCGGTTACGGCCCCGACCTTGGTCATCCACGGACTGGTCGATCCGCTGGTCAAGCCCAGTGGTGGTCTGACGACAGCCAAGGCGGTGCCGGGGTCACGGTTTCTAGGCATACCCGACATGGGACACGACCTACCAGAGCAGCGTTGGCCGGAGATATGCGACGCCATCATCGAGAATTGTCGACGTGCCGACTAGCGCCATTGGTTAACCGGCCCAGACGAGATCGGCGTCCTCCCGGTCTCCTCCGTAGGAGGACATACACGCCGTAACTATGGCCACGGCCAGTAACAGCTTCTAGTTACCCACTTTTAACTGCCTGGACGGCAAAGAAGGAGGCCACGGCGGGCATCTCGGGTAGTGCCATCTCATAGTCCGAGGTCCGTATTCGTCCGGTGGCCACGCCAGCCACCACCTCCTGGTCAAAGCGGCTGGGCAGGTGGTTGGGGGCCAGCGGGTGGGCGTCCTCGGCGTGGTACTGGACGATGAACAGTGTCCGGGGCGTCGAGGACAGATTGGGGGCTGAGCCGTGCAGCACCCGGGCATCCATGAGATACGCCGAGCCGGCGGCCCCATGGCAGGTGACGGCCCGCTTTCGGGCCTCGGCCTCGATGTCGGGGCACACCGCGCCGGTGAATACCCCGTCGTGCCAGTGTTCCAGCAGCGGTCCCTTGTGGCTACCCGGCACGACCTCCAGCGGACCGTTGTCGGAGCCGACCTCGTCGAGGTGGAACAGCACGGTGACCAGGTCGTCGTTGCTGAGAGGGCCGAACGGGAAGTCCTGGTGGTACTTCAGGTGGGTGGCCGTCCCCGGCAGCTTCGAGTTGATCTTGGACTCACGGAACCGCAGATTGGGACTGACCAACTGGGTTACGGCTTCCAGCGCCCGGTTGGAGCGCATCACGTCGAGGTAGACGTCGGACACCTCGATGGGCGAGGCGACGCGGCGAAGGCCCGGGCTTTCCGCGGTATGGCCGGGTTCGACATCGAACCGGGGGCGCCCATCGAAGGTTTCGCCGTACGGCCCCGGATGGGAGCGGCTCTCCTCGACCCAGTCGTCGAACACCGCTCGCAGGTCGGACAGTTGCTGGGAGGTGAGCGCGTCCTCTAGGTACAGGTATCCGTCGGTTTCGTACCGGCTGACCTGCTCCGCGGAGAGCACCGGCGTCGGAGGTTCGGGCATCAGCCGCGGAGCGTAATAGTCCGGACCAGTCCCGAGTCGCGTTTTGGTCGGACCGATCCGGTGTGAGACTGCCGGATGCGAACCCGCCTGGTCCTCTTGGTCGTGGCCTGCATCGTTGTGGGGGCGTGCTCTGACGACGCCGAGCCCGAACTGGCCGCAACGACAACCACCGCTGCGCCGACCAGTACCTATGACGTCGACGAGGCGATGGCTGGTGTTCGCGAGGACGTCGTTCGCCTGGTCATGGAGCGTGATGGCCTCGACCGGGCGGCTGCTGAGATTCGTGCCGACGAACTCATGGAGCGCGGCGTGGACACCGAGGTCGTCGACCAGCAGTTCTCCCTCTTCGCCAACTGGATGGACAATCACCAGTCGCATCCCGTCCTGGGTCGGCACTGGACCGAGGACGAAGCTGAGTGTGCGGTGGTCACCATGATCCAGGTAGAGGGGATCGGCCGGACCGGTGCTCTCATGAACGGCGCCTCAGTCGGTGGCATGGCCGCCGAGGACGCGCTGTCCCTGGTGCAACCCGTGGGCTATTGCACCGACCTGCTGGCACTGATGAAGACCGACATGGCCGACCTCGGTGTCCCACAGGACCCCGACTGCCTGCTGGCCGGCGTGGTCGAGGAGGACGTCGCCACGTGGTTCGTCGCCCTCTTCATGTACGGCCGTGAAGGGTTCAACGCGGCGATGGGCGAGGACCTCGACCTCACCTGCCCGGCGGGTTCCTGACCGCCTCGTCTCCGGTCCGACGGGCTAGTAGCACCGTCGTTCCGAGGGTGGTCGTCAGGGAGTGAGCGCCATTCCGTCGCCGCCCGGATCGGCGGCCCCGGATAGCCCATCGGGTCCCACGGAGATGGCGTGCACCCGGGCGAACTCGTAGCTGCCGGGCCACCGCGCCACCTCGTAGCCGTCGGCCTCCAGTTCACGGGTGACCGACCGGGGGATGCGGTTGCAGACGTCGATGGTGTCACTAGTGGCCGAGAACCGGGGGGCCGAGATCGCCTCAAGCACCGGCATGTCGAGGTCGACGGCGTTGAGGATCACCTGGAGCACACCCATGGCGATTTGGGTGCCCCCAGGAGCGCCGACTACGAACCGCAGCGCTTCGTCGTCTGGGAGTCCCCGGTCCAGGAGGAGTGTCGGGCAGAGCGAGGTGAAGCGGCGCTTGCCGGGGGCCAGTGAACCGGGTCGTCCCGGACGGGGGTCGAACACTCCCATACAGCCGTTGTACATGAAGCCCAGGCCCTCAGTGACGACGCCGGACGGCATGCCCAGCGAGTGGGTCATCGACATGGCGTTGCCGTCGGCGTCGACCACGCAGACGTGGGTGGTGTCGGGTGGCTCACCAGCCATGCGATCCACATGGGCCCGCTCGCCGGCCATGATGCACTGGGCTATTTCGGCGGCGTGGTCGATCGACAAGAGCCGGTCCAGTGGCACGTCGACGAAGGCTGGGTCTCCGACATGGGCGTCCTTATCGGCTGTGGCCCACTTCATGGCCTCGGCCACCGTGCGGACGTACTGGACGCTGTTGTGACCCATGTCCCCCAGATCGAAGTGGCTGAGGATGTTGAGCATCTCGGCCACCATGACCCCACCACCGGGCGGTTGATTGGTGGCCACCTCCAGTCCCCGATAGGTCGTGCGCAGCGGCTCGCCCCAGACGGTCCGGTACCCCTCGAGGTCGGCGGCCGTGAGCAGCCCACCGTTGGCAGCCATGTCGGCATCGATCTCCGCGGCGACCCCACCCCGGTAGAACTCGTCCGCGCCGCCTTCGGCGATGCGGGTCAGAGTCCGGGCCAGATCGGGGTTTCGGAGCGTCTCACCGATGGGTCGAAGCGCCCCGTTCTCATCGAAGTAGATGTGGCGCCCGGCCGGGGTGTGGGCCAGACGTCCGACGTTGTCGGCTCGCCCGAGCGTGGCGCCCTCCTTCCACCAGTGGAACACCGACGGCCGGATCGCAAAGCCGTCGACAGCCCAGGTAATGGCCGGAGCGACCACGTCAGCCCAGTCGAGACGGCCGTAGCGGCTCTGCGCCTCGTAGTAGGCCAGTAGCGAGCCGGGCGTGGTGATCGACTGGTAGCCGACGTCGTTGACGTTGCCGTCGAGGATGAAGCCGAACCCGTCTCGGGTTTCGCCGACCAGCAGGTGCTCCCACATGTCGGGGCGCACGGCGGCC
>JASLKB010000163.1 GCA_030747775.1 Acidimicrobiales bacterium
CTTTTAACAGGACCGCTCAACCTGACAGCTGAAGCCGCTGACCTTGTAGCGGGTGTCGAACTCCGAGGGTTTAATGAGCCGCCCACCACAGCCACCACGCTCGCGACAACTATTCCCGAACCTTAGGGACGTGAACTACGACCACACCCAACAAGTTTCTGGCGTCTGGCTGGCAAGCCTGCTGGTGGTGTCGTCAGGGCCCGGCGTTGTAGTACCAATAGCGCCCGGAGCGCCTGCAGCGGCCAGCAGGGTGAGGTCTCAGAGGCCCTATCAGTACCGGTGGCTAGACCGGGTATCTGGCCGTGCTCGTCTCCTGGATGAACGGATGGTGTAGATGGACAAAGAGACACGCGTAGCGCTCATCACCGGCGGTGGGACCGGGATCGGAGCGGCGACGGCGCGACGGTTGGCCGCTGATGGCTATCGGGTCGTCGTGACCGGACGGCGTATGGAACCCATAGAGGCGGTTGCCTCTGCAATCGGTGGGCATGCGGTTGTCTCGGACACGAGCAGGGAGGTCGATTGCCGTAAAGCCGTGGAAACCACCCTTGAACAGTTCGGCCGCCTCGATGTGCTCGTTGCCAATGCGGGTGTCGAGGCATTCGGGTCGGCAGCTGAGGTCGATCTCACAGAGTGGCGGCATGTTATGGAGGTCAACGTCGGCGGGGTTTTGCTGGCTGTCCGGGCCTCGGTGGAGGCGCTGGAGGAGAGTCGGGGAGCGGTGGTCGTTGTTGCTTCGGTCGCTGCGCTAGCCGCCGGGCCCTCGTTCTCGGCCTACGTGACCTCCAAGACCGCCCTGCTCGGCCTGGTTCGTTCGTTGGCGGTGGATCTCGGTCCTTCAGGTGTGCGGGTCAACGCCATCTGCCCGGGTTGGGTCGCCACCGAGATGAGCAACCGTGAGGTCGTCGAACTCGGTCGGGCACTCGATTGCAGTGACGAGTCGGCCCGTGAACGGTTGGTTCGGCACCTTCCGCTGAATCGAATGGCAGACCCGGCCGAGATCGCCTCCTGCATCTCCTTTCTGGCCGGACCGGACTCATCGTTTATGACCGGTAGCGCTCTGATCGCTGACGGCGGCGGTTCCGCGGTGGATGTGGGAACCCTTGCCTACCGGGACCTCGGATGAGCAGGTCCCTTGGTGGCCTACTCATTCTCACGGAGAACCACACGTTGGTTCCGCCTGGCGATCTCGCCGGGTTGGTGGAGATGGCCAGGGCGGCCGAGCGGGCTGGAATGGACGCGGTGATGTTGGGCGACCACGTGTGTCTGGGCCCGTCCGCCGGCGCACTCGGAAGGCCGGAGAACCCCCGTTCCTACGCTGCACCGGGTAAGCAGGACCCGGCCACCGAATGGCCGAGTCCGATCGTGATGGCAGCAGCTGTCGCCGCTTCGACCTCGAGGATCCGCATCGTGTTGGCCGCGCTCATCACGCCACTGCGAAACCCCATCGTGCTGGCTAAGGACCTGGCCACGCTTGATCGGTTAAGTGCCGGCAGGCTCGTTGTCCAACCCACGGTGTCGTGGGCGCGTGATGAGTATCAGGCCGTGGGTGTCGCGTTCGAGAGTCGGGGAAGGATCCTCGACGATGGACTGGCGGCGATGAAGGTGCTCTGGCGAGGGGCTCCTGCCTCCTACGAAGGTGAGTACTTCTCCTTCGACGCCGTCTACAGCAAGCCGTCACCAGTGGATCCCGGTGGACCAGCACTCTGGTTCGGCGGTCAGAGCGTCCATCCACCGCTGTTGCGGCGACTCGTGGCCCACGGTTCCGGGTTCCACCCGTTCGGATCACCGAGCAGGGCCGACCTCGAGACGCTCGAGGCCGGGCTCCGGCGCGCCGGTCGGTCGCTTGATGACCTGGAGATGATCGGCGGCACGCGAGCCACCTTCGACGGACCCGACGGCATAGCCGACCTCGACGAGGCGATGGTTTCCTTCGATGAACAAGTGGCTCAGGGTTACACGACCTTCTGTATGAAGCCGTCACAGCACACCGACGACGTCGCTGATGTGGAATCCCTTTGTGAACGAATGGTCGGCCGACTCTCCCTATTGGGTGTCAGTTGACCCCCGGGGTCCAACCCCTGAGGGGGTTTAGCGTTCCACGCTTCAGAGGCGGACCGTCCTGCCGGCCAGGACGCCGGTGTGCTGGCCGCTCTCTAGGAAGACCTCGCCGTTGACCAGCGTCTGTCGGTAGCCATCGGCGCCCTGGATCCAGCGGGGAGCACCACCTGGGAAGTCGTGGGCCATCTCTGGGTAGCCGAGGGCCAGGCCTTCGAGGTCGATCACGTTGATGTCGGCAAAACCCCCGGCGGCGATCCGACCCCGATCGGAGACGCCGAACAGGTCGGCTGGCTCGGAAGTGAGGCGCCGGACGGCATCCTCCAGGGTGAAGCGCCCCTCGTCGCGCACCCAGTGGGTGAGGAAGAAGGTGGGCTGGCTGGCATCCATGATGAGGGTGGCGTGGGCGCCGGCATCGGCCAAACCGAGAGTCACATACGGACGGGACAGCATGTCCAGTACCTCGTCGAGGTCCTGGTTCAGGATCGGCCATGTGAGGATCCGCCGCCCGTCCATCTCGACGAGAAGATCCATTACCGCTTCGGCCACCGGCACCCGGCGTTGAGAGGCGATGGCCGCGACGCTGTCCTCAGGGGTGAATACGTGACGGACCGGCCGTTCGCCCAGCGGGTAGATGCGGGTCCAGTCGATCCGGTCGTCGGACACGGACCGCTCAGCCTCGGCCAGCAGGGTGGCCCGTGAGACCGGGTCGCGCAGGCGACCGACCCTCCCCTCTAGGGGGAGGTCAGCCAGGCTCTGCCAGGAACTCCACCGGTCGAATGGGGTTCGGCCAGCCAACCCGAACAGGATTCCTACTTGGCGGGACGTGGTCTGGGGCCGGAGGCGGGCTCCGGCGGCGTTCTCACGGTCTACGGCGGCCAGGACATTCCGGTGGAGGTCTGGGGCGGCATCAACTTGGGTCAAGGCCATCGAGACGTCGCAGTCTGCCGCCCGGCTGATGTCGGCATACAGCCCGACCTCGTCCTGTACCGGGTCCTCTGACCCGTTGCCGATGTCCACGTAGGCGGGAGCCACTTCAAAGATCCCACCCCGGTGACGTAACACGTCGGCAAAGGCCATCAGCTCGTCGGCCGAGGCCTTAGTGCCTGGGACGTATCGCCCGTCGGGCACCTTGTGCAGCAGGGTCCGCGAGGTGGAGAACCCCAGAGCGCCGGAAGCCAGCGCCTGGTCGACCATGGTGGCCATGACCCCGATGTCCTCGGCGGCCGCTGGAGTCTCGTCCATGGCTCGTTCCCCCATGGCCGCTAGCCGGACCGCACAGTGGCCGACCATCCCCCCGACGTTCAGACCCTTGGGGAGGCGGTCCAATTCGTCGAGGTAATCGCCGTACGTTTCCCAGTTCCAGGACAACCCGTCCAGGATGCTTGAGGCCGGGATGTCCTCGACTGACTCCATCATCTGGGCCAGCATCTCCCGGCCACCGGGGGCCACTGGGGCGAACGTAACCCCGCAGTTGCCGAGCACGACCGAGGTGACCCCGTGCCACGAGGCCGAGGTGCCCAGCGGGTCCCAAGCCATCTGGGCGTCAAGGTGGGTGTGGATGTCCACGAATCCTGGGGTGACCACCAACCCGTCGGCATCGATCTCACGACGGGCTCGACCTTCCACCCGACCTACCTCGGCGATGCGATCACCGTCGACGGCTACGTCCGCGG
>JASLKB010000164.1 GCA_030747775.1 Acidimicrobiales bacterium
CGATGTCTCGTCATCAGCGAACTCGGCCATGAGCAGAGGGCGCGGCAGGTCATCCTGATGGAGGACCCGGTAGGGCAGGCGGTCCCGGAGTACGTCGACGGCGATGTCCAAGGCCCGGCGGCTGGTGAATAAAGCGAGAGTGCGTCCGCCTGTAGCGGTGACCAGTCGTTCGATCTCATCGTGACAGGCGTTCAGAAAGGCCTCGTTTCGAGGGTCGGGCAAGGAGGTGGCGCAGTACAGGAGGGACTGGTTGGCGAAGTTGAACGGACTACCCACGTCTTCAAACTGGTGGTCATGACCCGTCAGGCCCAGACGTGCAGGGAGATTCGAAGGCACGGTGGCGCTCGTCAGTACGACGGTGCGTTCTTCCCAGAGGCGCTGGTTGAGCACCTCGGCCACGTCGATGGGTGCCACCTGCAGGGACGGGCGATTGGAGGAGCCTTCGGTCCACGCCACCTTTTGGCCAGGAACCGGCCCGCCGTCTAGGTCAAGGGTGGCTGAGATGTCGTCGGTGAGGACTTCGACGGATCTCAGGGCCCTAGAGCGACGGGCGACGGTATTGCTGGGGCCGTCAGGGGGGACGGCCAGTAATTCGCTCCGGAGAGAAGCCAGGCGGGTTGCAGACAGTTCGAGGAGTGTCCGTACCTCGCCAAGATCCGATGGGACCAGCCGCTCACCCAGGTGGGGAGCCAGAACGTCGTCGACCCGTCCGGCGAGGTCGGCCACGTCGGCCACTGCGGTGGGGTTCGAAAGGATGGCGTTGGCGCGGTTGACGAGTGCCTGGAACCGTCCGGACCGGAGCTCGAATCCAAGGGCCCGTGCCACGATGTCCTCCACCTGGTGGGCTTCGTCGAGGATGGCTAGGTCATGCTCGGGGAGGATCGCCCCTTCGGAAGCCAGGTCGATGCCGTAGAGATGGAGGTTGGTGACGACCACGTTCGACATAGCTGCCGTCTCCTTCGCATTTTCGGCGAAGCAGGCGCCACCGCTCGGGCACCGCGCTGCACCGGGGCACTCATGCGAACCGACGCTGACCGCCGACCAGGTTGCCGGCGACGGCTCCCTCGGCAGGTCGGACCTGTCGCCAGTATCGGTGTGCTCGGCCCAGTCGACTATCACGTCCAGTTCCTTGGCATCGGCCGACTCGACGAGCCCGTCCACCACACCGTCGAGTTGTTGCTGGTCGCCGCCAACGGTGGCCAGTTCAGCGAGTCTCTGACGACAGACGTAGTTGGAACGCCCTTTAAGGACGGAGAATGAGAATGATCGGCCGAGATGGGGTGTGAGGTGCTCTTGCAGAAACGGCAGGTCCTTGGTGGCCAACTGGTCCTGGAGGGCCCTGGTTGCCGTGGCGACAACTGTGGTCCGCCCCGAAACGATTGCCGGGACGAGGTAGGCCAGTGACTTGCCGGTGCCGGTGCCGGCCCGCACGACGAGGTGGGCACCAGTATCGATGGCTTCGGCTACCCGACGGACCATTGCTTCCTGGCCGGGTCGACGCTCGCCACCCCCGGGGAGGGCGCCACAGACCTCTTCTAGGGCGATGGCCGAGGTTTCAGCGGTGCTCGATCCCGAACAGTTGATCGTCTCACCCATCGGGTCCAAGGCTAGGTCCGGCCACCGGTGCGGTAGAGGCGCGGGTAGTTTCGTCGTCGTGCTCCCCTCGGACCTGGACCGGTCGCGGATCCCGAACCACATTGCGTGCGTAATGGACGGCAACGGCCGCTGGGCTGAACAGCGGGGCCTACCGCGCACTGACGGGCATACGGCCGGCGAACAGGCGCTCTTCGAGGTGTTGGATGGAGCCGATGAACTGGGCGTGGACTGGTTCACCGTCTACGCCTTCTCCACGGAGAACTGGCGTCGCCCGGTTGACGAGGTGCAGTTCTTGTTGCGGTTCAACGAGGAGATCCTCCTGGGCCGCCAAAAAGAGCTACATGAACGAAACATCAGGATCCGGTTCATCGGTAGGAGGGACCGTCGAGTGCCTCGCCGTCTTGTACGCCGGATGGAAGAGGCCGCTGCTCTTACCCGGGGTAACACTGGGCTGACCTTCACTATTGCCTTCAACTACGGCGGTAGGGCTGAACTGGTCGATGCTGTCCAGCGCATCGTGGATGGCGGCACGAAGCGGGTTACCGAGCGAACAATCGCTCGTCACCTCTACGACCCTGAGATGCCCGACCCCGACCTGGTTATCAGGACCTCTGGCGAGTACCGGATCTCCAACTTCCTGCTATGGGAACTGGCCTATAGCGAACTGGTGTTCAGCGATGCACTCTGGCCCGACTTTCGGCGCGAGCATCTGTATGCAGCGATAAAGGAGTTCCAAGATCGGGACCGGCGCTACGGCGGAGTCACCGGGACGGACGAACCGAACGGGTGAGCCTCTATCGGGACGACGGTGTGGTGTTGCGGACCTGGCGCCTGGGTGAGGCCGACCGGATCATCGTGTTGCTGACCGCCGAGCATGGCAAGGTCCGCGCGGTGGCTAAGGGAGTACGCAAGACCCGGTCCAAGTTCGGCGGTCGCCTCGAGCCGACCAGCCATGTGGCCGTCCAACTCCACCGGGGGCGCGGTGACCTAGACATAGTCACGCAGGCTGAGACTTTGGATCGGTTCGAGGGCCTTCGGCTGGATGTCGAACGGTTCGCCGAGGCATCTTCGTTACTAGAGGCGATCGATGTGGTGGCTCCCGACCGTGAGCCCGATCGGGAGCGCTACAGGATGCTGGTCGGTGCCCTCCGGACCCTCAATGCGCAGCCGGCCGCTCTAGTGGTGTCTGCATTCCTTCTGAAGCTCCTCGCCCACGAAGGCCTCGCCCCGCAGTTGGATGCGTGCGTCCGTTGTGGGGTTGACGAACCGTTGGTGTCTGTGGACGTAGGCGAGGGCGGCGTGTTGTGCCAGGACTGCCGGCGGGGTCGTTCGGTTTCCTCATCGGCCGTTGCTGTGATGCGGGCCGTACTGGGTGGGGGACTGGCCGGGGCGCTAGCCGTCACCGATCCATCGGTGTGTGCTGAGGTCGACGCGGTAGTTACCTCAGCCGTCGAATACCACTTGGAACGAGGGTTACGTTCCCGGCGTGTCCTAGACGGTCGCTAGTCCTCCAGGGGCTCGTGTGGGTCGTCCAGGCTCGGTATGAGGATCGGCTCACCAACCCAGCCCCGGTCAACGACCACCGTGCCGCCCAGGCGGTCACCGATACGACGGTGGCCCCGACTGGCCACCATCATTCCGGCTTCGACGAGGGGGATGAACGGCACGGGCACGATCCACGGCAGGGTCCGCCCCGCTGTACCACGAAAGCCGGGTAGTCCACCGTCGATCCGTCGTACGACCCGTAGGCCGGTTACTGCCTTGCCGGCGCTGAAGCCGGTGGTCATGGTGAGCGCCACGTGATTGAGGACCATGAGGGCGGTCAACGTCCAGATGACCGACGGGTTGATCGACAGACCGTCGTCGGTGTTGAACGCCACGTCCCCCCGGTGCACCACCAAGACGACGATGGCCATGAACAGGTTGTCGAGCAACCAGGCGATAATCCGGCGCCCCACCACGGCGGTCGGATCGATACCCCGGGACGACCGGAACCGGTCGGAGATGCCCATGGACCCAGTCTGGCCCCATGACGGAGCGCCGCGTCGGTACCCTGCACGCTCATGGCTCCG
>JASLKB010000165.1 GCA_030747775.1 Acidimicrobiales bacterium
AAGGCCGACCTGGGCGCCTTCGGGCCCTTTGGCTACGTCCTGGCCCAGCAGCAGTTCGGCAACATGGAGGTACTGATCCAGGCCATTCGCTACGGCTCGCCGACCTACCACGGCCAGTGGATGACCAACGATCCCTCGATGTGCGACACCGCACCCGAGTCGGCCACCGCTCTAGAGAACACCCCTGATGGCGTGACACAGGTCGGTGCACTGGACGCGGTAGCCCTTCAGGTCGGCGTGCACTTCGGGGACTCCGGCAAGGCCCTCGGGGAATCCGTGGATGCCGGCGACGTGTCGCCCGGAACCTCGTGCATGGCTGACCTTTCCAAGGTTGCCGGCAAGCGGGTGGCCTTCACCTCGGAGTCATCGACCTCGGGCTACCTGTTCCCGGCGCTGCAGCTCATCGAAGCGGGCATCGACCCCGTGAACGACATCACCCCGATCTTCACCGGAGGCCACGACGCCGCGGTGGTAGCCGTCTACAACGGCGATGCCGACGTCGGCGTGTCCTACGACGACGCCCGCCGCACCCTCCGCAAGGAGCGGGTGGACGTGGGTGACAAGGTGATGGTGTTCAACATCACCGCCGAGGTACCCAACGACGTGGTGGCCGCCAGCGCGCTGCTGCCCGACTCGTTGCAGACGGCCGTCTACGACGCCATCAGCGCCTACCTCGCAACCGAAGAAGGTGAGGCCGTGTTCGACGAGGCCTACGGGTGGACGGATATCCGCCGAGCAGTCGACTCCGACTTCGACGTGGTGCGCGCGGCCGCCGAAGCCCTGGGCATCACCGAGCCGCTGGGCTGACGCTGACCAGTCGCCCCGAAGCACGAGGGTAAGACCTGACGCGGGGCCCTGACCCGATGATCGAATTCAAGAACGTCTCGGTGACCTACCGGGGCGGGGTCAGGGCACTGCGCCACGTCGACCTGACAATCGACGAGGGCGAGTTGGTCGTGGTGGTCGGGCTTTCGGGCGCGGGCAAGAGCACCTTGCTCCGGGCCATGAACGGCCTCGTACCAACCACCGAAGGGTCGATCACCGTCGGCGGCACCGAGGTGGTGGGTGCCAGCAGCGCCGAGTTGCGCGACATCCGGTCGCGCATCGGGATGATCTTCCAGACGTTCAACCTCGTGCACCGCACGTCGGTGGTGAACAACGTCCTGATGGGACGCCTAGCCGAGGTCCCGGCCTGGCGATCCACGCTCGGACTCTGGCCAGCCGACGACCGGGAGGCCGCCATGGTGGCCCTCGAGCGAGTGGGCATCGTGGAAAAGGCCTATGTCCGGGCCGCTGACCTGTCCGGTGGCCAGCAACAGCGCGTGGGCATCGCCCGGGCGCTCGCCCAGGAGCCGTCGGTCATGCTGGCCGACGAACCGGTAGCCGCCCTGGATCCGGTAACCAGCCGCCAGGTGATGGGCGACCTCCAGCGCATCAACCGGGATCTCGGCATCACCACGCTGATCAACCTCCACTTCCTGGATCTGGCTCGTGAATATGGGCGGCGCCTGGTCGGTCTTCGGGAAGGCGAGATCGTTTTCGACGGCGACATCGACGATGTGACCGACGCGACCTTCCTCGAGATCTACGGCCGGGCCATCACCGACGACGACCTGAAGGCGTCTGGCGGGTGAACCTGCCACCGGAAATCGGGCGAGTCGACGACAGGGTCGACGGTCGCACAACGACTTCTTCCCGACCTACCCGGCCAAGAGTCCGGCCACGGACCTGGATCGTGGCTACCGCGGTGGTGGCCTACACCGTGGCGGCGGGACGGACAGTCGGATTCAACCCATCTACCTTCTGGCAGGTCTGGTCCAACCCGCTGTGGGAGAAGTTCTGGCCCATCCCTTGGGACTGGGTCCTGGACCGACACAACGTGATCGAACCGCTGATCGAGACGTTCCAGATTGCCATCGTGTCGACGATCCTGGGTTGCGGGCTGGCTCTCCCAGTAGCGCTGGCCATGTCGCCACTGACCTCGCCCAACCGAGTGGTGCTCGTGGTGACCCGGTCGATCATGAACGTGGTGCGGGCCGTACCCGACCTGTTCTGGGCCAAGTTGTTGGTCACCGCAGTGGGTATCGGGGCCTTCGCCGGGTCCTGGGCCCTATCGGTGTTCTCGCTGGCGGTCATGGTCAAGCTTTTCAGCGAAGCCGTCGATGGGGCCGATCCCCGACCATTGGAGGCCGCCCGGGCCGCTGGCGGTCGCCACATGCCGGTGGTACGGACCGGCGTGCTACCCACCGTGCTTCCGGAGTACGTGGCCTACGGGCTCTACGTGTTCGAGCTGAACATCCGGGCCTCCCTGGTCCTCGGACTGGTGGGGGCCGGCGGCATCGGACGAGTGGTGGAGGCCCAACGGCAGTACTTCAGGTTCGACCGTGTGCTGGGCGTGTTGGTCATCGTGTTCGTGGTGGTGTTCGTGATCGAGCAGGTCAGTGTGGCCATCAGAAAGCGACTGGTCTGAGGTGGCCTCCAGTCCGCCTCCCGTCGATGGTGGCTCACAACCACTGACGGAGGGTTACTCGGTTATGGAGGCCTACCCGTCCGGCGACGACAGGCCGGTGGCACCGCGGCGAGCAGGCCGTCGGTGGGGGCTGGCCGCTCTGGTGGTCGTTGCCGTGGTCTGGTCGATCTCGGGCCTCGAGGTCACCATCGACCGCCTCCTCAATGCCCCGGGCGACGCGTGGGATGTGTTCCGTCGGATGGCGCCGCCCGCGTTCAGTGAGGCCATCGACCGAGGCGTGCCCGGCAAGGTCCTCGAGTCGGTGCACATCGCCTGGATCGGCACGATGATCGGAGCGGTCATCTCACTGCCATTGGCCTTCCTGGCCGCCGGGAACGTCTCCCCCGCGTGGATCCGAACCCCGGTCCGACAGCTCTTTAACGTCATCAGGGCCGTTCCCGAACTGATTCTGGCCGTCATACTCATCCCCATCACAGGCCTCGGCTCGTGGGCCGGGGCCCTAGCCATCGGCATTCACTCCGTAGGGACACTCGGCAAGTGGGCCACCGAGGCCATCGAGGGCGTCGACCCCGGTCCGCTGGAGGCCGTGGCGGCGACCGGTGGGCGATGGGCGTCGAGCATGCGTTGGGGCGTGCTCCCGCAGGTACTACCGGTAGTGACGTCCCAGTGGCTGTTCCGCTTCGAGATCAACGTTCGGGCATCCACGGTGCTGGGCATGATCGGCGCTGGCGGTGTGGGCTCCGAACTGGTGTCCCAACTGGTGTTCCGGAACTTCGCCGCGGTGGGTGCGGTACTGATCATGACCATCGCCGTGGTAATGGCAATCGACACTGCCTCAGCCGCCGTTCGCCAACGCATCATCCGTGGTGGCACCCAACCCGGCGGGCCCGACGTCGACGACGAAGACCGCAACGCCGCCGTACTGGCCGACCTGACCGGCCTGCCCACCGGTGGCCCATCAAGCGGCTCCTGACCATGAGCGGCGGTAGGACCACCATCGGATTGGACGTCGGTGGCACCAAGGTCGCCGCCGTGCTCCTCGAGCGGGCCGGTGGCACCGTTCTGGACCGGGAGCAAGCGTCCAGCGGGGGATCGGCGACCGATCTGGTAGCCACCCTTGCCGGCCTCGTCGACAGCCTCAGGACCCGAGCGAACACCGACCGGGGAAC
>JASLKB010000166.1 GCA_030747775.1 Acidimicrobiales bacterium
GACATTCGTCCGGGTTATGCCCCGATGGGCGCCGAGATTGTGGACTCGCTGGATGGGCAACTGGACGTGTTGTGCGCCGGCGTGGGGACCGGTGGGGCGCTCATGGGTGCTGCTGACGGTATCGACGCGACTGGATGTCGGCCCGACGTCGTGGCGCTGGAGCCCACCGAGTCAGCCCTGTTGACCACAGGTGCCGGCGGCGCGCATCGTATAGAGGGGATCGCAGTGGGGTTCGTTCCACCATTCCTAGATCGTGATCGGATCAGCGAGGTGCGGACCGTCGACCAGATTGACGCCCTGTCTATGTGCCGTCGGTTGGCTGTTGAGGAGGGTCTGCTTTGCGGGCCGTCCACCGGCTTGAACGTGGCGGCGGCCATCCGGCTGGCGGTCGAACGGGGGGAGGGGTCGGTGGTGGCGACCTTTGGCGTAGACAACGGGAGCAAATACCTCGATAGCGATCTATTTGTATGACCAGATCTGCTCATGCATCCCGATGCGTTGTGCATCTCTAAGCATTTCCAAGTGATCAGGACGACCGGGAGGTACTCCGCCCGGCTATGACCACAGAACCGGCCGCCGCCAGGGCGGCCAGCAAGATCGGCACCCTGTAGGCATTTACCGCCTCGAACAGTAGGCCTGCACCTACTGGCCCAACCAGACCAGCGGCGCCCCACCCGGTGAACAGCTTCCCGTAGGCGGACGGATAGCCAGCTACTCCGAAGCGGTCGTAGACCACGGCGGGGTACAGGGCGATGATGGCGCCGTAGATCAGGGCCACGATGACCACCATGCATACGGCCACCGCTCCGTTGCCACCCTGCGGGGCGAGCCCGCCGACCACCAATGCTCCCGCGCTCGCCGCGGGAAGGGCGACTAGTAGTCGTTGGCGGGCATTCAGCCTCATCCGAGACATCCACACGCCCCCAGCTGCGCTGGCAAACCCGGCCATCGACACCGTTGTCCCGCCTGGACCACCCGCCTCGTCCACGATCGCCGCTGCATGCCCCATCACCATGAGACCGGCCACTACGGCTAAGCCATAGGAGGTCCACAATCTACGGACGACTTGCCAGTCGGTCAGCCCCGATTTCTGGCCGGACACACTCGCAGACCGTCCGGATCCGACGAGGAACACCGCTGCCAGCCCTGCCACACCCACGACCAGGGCCAAGAGTCGGAGTCCGTAGGCAGGCCCGTGATCCCTGATCGGCCCGTCCAGCAAAATGGCCGCCAAGGCTGCCCCGAGGGCGTAGGCCGCGGTAGTTAGGCCGAGGGCTTTACCGGCCGACCCCGGGTTCGCCTCAGCGGACCGCTGGAGGGCAAAGGCGTAGCCCAACCCATTGGCAAGGCCGAAGACCATGCCGTAACCAAGCAGCAGTACCGACCACGACGTTGCCGCAGCGGCGATGAGAAGGCCTACGGCGGACCCGGTGGCGGTCAGGCCAGCGATGGCCGAGGCGGGTAGGCGACTGAAGAGCCGGTGTCCGAGCAGAACAGTCAGGGTGATGGCTACTAAGGCGACCGAGTACGCGGCACTGATCGTTCCCCGGCCCGCGTCTAGACGTGATTCGAGGGGCTCCAGGAAGATGCTCCAGGCGTGGACTGTGCCCAAGGCGCCGCTCAACAGGATGCAGCCGACCAGTGGCCCTCGACCCCTTTGACCGACCTCAGTCACCTTGTGGACGCTAACGGTCGCTACTCCTGACGTTCCGTCATCTGATCTGGCGGGGTGGCCGAAAATGTGGTGCGATTAGAAGGCGTCGGTGACCGTCGACGCTCCGTCGAAGGGAGATCAACGAAATGCCGCATTACCTGATCCAGGGTTCATACTCGGCCGAAGGGTGTGAGGGCCTAATTGCTGAGGGGGCGACGGCGAGGTTGGAGGAGGCCTCGTCCCTGATCACTGCCCTCGGGGGCACGATGGAGTCGATGTACTACGTCTGGGGAACCGACGATGTGGTCGGGATCTGTGAGATGCCGGACGACGCAGCGGCCGCGGCGGCCAGTCTTGCCGTCTCAAGTAGTGGGAAGGTCGGAGTGCGGATAACGCCACTGATTCCCGCCGGCGACATCGATGTGGCGGCCTCCAAGGCCCGTGAGGTCACCTACCGGGCACCTGGAACCTGAGATATCGGTCGAGGTGCCGTCGGCCCGAGGTTCGCACGGCGTCGAGGTTCCCGTTTACCTCAACTAGCCCACCTGAGAAATGCTCCAGAGCGGTGTCCTAACCATTGTGTCTCCATAGCCCTGGAGTGGTCGAAGTGTGTCGGCCCGGGGCATCAAGGGGCGAGGCGGGTGCGGTCGACTGAGAGTGACAGCACGTCTGGTCGGCTGTAGTGACCGGTTGGATCGAAGTTCTGGCGCTGACGTGCAACTTCACTTAGGTCGAGGTCGGCCCACACGATGCCGATCTCATCTTTCACCGGTTCGATGACCCACCTGCCGTCCGGCCCGGCGATGCAGGTCCCGCCATTGTGGAACTTCTCGCCATCCGGCAACTGGTTCCGGAGGGGGAAGTCCTCGGGGAGGTCGTCGGAGCGGTAGGGCGCACCCACGCTCACCACGAACATGCGCCCCTCCTTGGCAATGAACCGGGTGATGTCCTCGGTGAGGCCGACCGACCCCGGCCACGCGGCCACGTGCACCTGGGAGCCGGTGGCATACATGGCTGTGCGGGCTAGGGGCATCCAGTTTTCCCAGCAGTTGAGGCCGGTCACCCGTGCGCCGTCGTGGTCGTGGGCTACCAGGCCGGCTCCGTCTCCGTCGGCCCACACCAGCCGCTCGCCGAAGGTGGGCTTGAGTTTTCGGTGCACGCTGACCACACCCGCCCCGGGGTCGATGGCCACTAGCGAGCAGTAGACCGATCCGCCTGAAGCGGCACGTTCCACCACACCCACATAGGTGAATGCGCGGACCTCCCGCACGGCAGCGACGACTTGGCCGAACTCGGCTCCGTTGACGTCAACAGCTTGGTCCAGATAACGGGCGAACGCCTCTTGTTGCTGGGGATCCTCCCAAGCCGAGCCATTGGTCCGGTCCAACCAGTTTGGGTAACCCGAGATGAAGACCTCGGGAAAGGCGATCAGGTCAGCACCACCGGCCCCGGCTTCGGTGATGCGCTCAACCACACGTTCCGTGGTTGCGGCCCTGTCGAGGTAGACGGGCGTGTCCTGTACGGCAGCAACTCGCATGGCGGATGGCCCTTCTGGTCGGAAACACCTGGTTTAGGCGATTGGTACGGCGGTACGGTCAGGAGCGTCGAACGTCATCACGCCGTCGTCGACGGCGCCCCGCCGGATCATCTTCACGTCCCGCCGGTAGTCCTGCGGGTTGAGCCAGGGGACGTGGTCACCTTGTCGGGGTAGGAGATGCATGGTCCTTGTCATGTAACCGGCCGGAAAGTCGTCGATCCATGGGCGTTCCGGCATTTCGGCATCCTCGGGACGTAAACGCGGGGTGCAGCGGGTAGCCCCGACGGCGGCCATGTGGTTCAGCAGCCGACATACGTACTCCGAGGTGAGATCGGCCTTCAGGGTCCAGGAGGCGTTCACGTATCCGAAGGTGGACACCAGGTTGGGAACGTTTGAATAGCCAAGGCCCCGATAGGTCCAGGTGTCGGCAAAATTCAATTCCTGGCC
>JASLKB010000167.1 GCA_030747775.1 Acidimicrobiales bacterium
CGATCAACTCACAGGCAGCGTCAAAGGCTACGGAGCGCGGCGCGTCGATCTCCCGCTCGACAACGACGGTCGTGTACTGCTTCTTCGGTCGGGCGTCGGTGCCGATCTCCTCCCCCGGGCGGCTGTTCCGGGAGGGGTCCGGATCATGGTCGTCCACCGGTCGGACCGTACTGTTCGCCGATGGACGAGTCGGAAGTGGGAGCACGACTGTTCACCACCCGGTTCCTGGTGCTGTGCGCGGCGTCGCTTGCGTACTTCATAGCCCTGGGCAGTACGTGGCCGGTGGTGCCGGCTTTCGTGGAGCACGACCTAGGCGGAGGCGCCGTGGCCGTAGGCCTGTCAGTCGGGGCATTCGGGTTCTCGGCCGCACTGTTGCGACCAGTGATTGGTCCACTGGGCGACCGACGGGGGCGACGGTTCCTTTTGGTACTGGGCTCGGTCGGGGTGTCAACCTCGCTTCTGCTGCTGGTTCCGGCTACGTCGGTAGCCATGGTGGTGGCGGCCCGGCTGGTGCTGGGCATGGGCGAGGCAGCGTTCTTCATCGGGATCACCTCGGCCATCCAGGACCTGTGCCCGCCGAATCGGCGAGGTGAGGCCACCAGCTACTTCACCGTCACTCTCTACCTGGGGCTAGCTATCGGCCCGGCTCTCGGCGAACACCTGATGGAGACCAGCGGTGCCGATCGGGCCTTCTTGGTGGCTGCGCTGCTGGGCTTCGTGCCGCTGATGCTGATCGGTGCGGCGCCCGGGCGGCCCGTCAAGCCTCCGGACGTGCCACTGTTGCGGTGGCGGCTGCACCGGGCCGCACTGCGACCGGGCCTCATGCTGTTCGTCGGCCTGCAGGCCTACTCGGGATTCCTGGCTTTCATAGCCCTGCACGCCACCGAGACGGGCGTGGCCTCGACGGGCACGGTGTTCGCCCTATTCGCGACCATCGTGGTGTCGGTGCGACTCCTCGGGGCTCGGTTACCCGACCGGCTGGGTGCGCTGACCACCACCCGCCTCTCCATGGGGTTTACGTCGGCCGGGATGCTGATCATCGGACTTTGGACTGGTCCGACAGGTGTGGTCGTCGGCGTGGTGGTCATGGCCGTCGGCCAGTGCTTCCTATTCCCGGCCCTGTTCACCATGGTGGTGGAAGCGGCCCCCGACAGTGAACGCAGCCACGCCATCGGATCGTTCAGCGTGGCCTTCGACCTGGCGATGGCCATCGGGGGTTTCCTCGTGGGGGCTGTGGTGGCCCTCACCAACCGGCCTGGCGGGTTCGTCTTCTGTGCCGTGACGGCCGCCGTTGCCCTCGCCCTGACCGGCCCCATCCTTCGACCCGACAGGTATGGGCGCGACGGAGCGGCTCAGTAACGAAGCCAGGTGCCTCGGAGCGGGACCTGGCCGATGCCCGGCACCCTCCAGTCACAGACACCGTCGGGAAACACCTGGCCCAGACGGTCGGTCTGGTCGGCGGTGAACGGCACCCCGTAGGCACTTGCGTCCGCCGGCCGTAGTGCACACTTCAGGATGTCGTTGGCCAGCGGCGCACCGGCTGCCGTGCGTGGGTCGCCGTGGACCGGGTAGGTGGCAGCACATGCGTTCTTGCCTTCGTAGACCTCGTCGCCGACTACGTGGGTCCCGTCTACGAGGCAGTCGTCGGCCAGACCGTCGGGCCGGGCAGCCAGTAGTTGGTCGCGGGTCGGTGCCACGCCGTCGCCCCTGGTGGTCGGACCTACTCCAGCCTCGTCGAGGGCTTCCAACCACTCCACGAGGGTGGCTACAGCGGTCACTGGGTCGAGGTTGTTCTGGTTGCCACCGAGTGAGGTCAGGAGGTTGCCGCCCGGTTGGGTCCAGATCACCCTGTTGCCGGCGGTCTCGCCATCCGCCAGGCGGTGGCGCTCGCGGATGGAAAACGTTCGGAACCGGTCGTGGATATCGAAGGTGAAGTCGCTGTACAGGTCATTGTCGATGGTGGGCACCGTGCGGTTGGACCCACCGCCCTGGTTGACCCGGCCCGTGGCGTACACATGCTCGATGACCGCTGGGTCTGCGGACCGTCGACCACCGAGGATCTCCCCGTCGGGTTGGTAGCTGCCGATGCGCTCGTTGAGGTCCAGGAACTGGTCGACGGAGATCACGCTGGCTACCAGGGCATCGCGCCCGTACTCGATGCCCACGTTGTCGACGTGGGAGGCGACGTGGCCGGTGTCGGGGTTCCGGGGTAGGAGGTTGGCCAGCGAGTCCTGCAGGGTGCAGCGCACGCCGGTTGGATTCCTATTTGGGTCGTAGATCTCCTCGGCGGGGATCGAGGAGTGGCAGCCCACCGTCGGCGACGCCAGCGGCAGGAAGGTGGCTGCCCAGGCGGCACAGAACAGGGGTGTGCCGTGTCCGTTGACGGCCGTGCGCTGTTCAGCGGTGAATGCTGAGCCTTTGGGTGTGCCGTAGTAGCGGTTCAGCAGTCCGCAGTCGCTGACGCCGGGCGAGACGGTGAAGGCATCTGGGTAGGAGACCAGCGTGTTCGAGGCATCCAGCAGGCCGGGGTAGTTCTGGTTGATCAGGTACTGCTGGATGGCGCCCCCCGAGCCGCCTTGCCCGACCACGTAGCGGGGATCGCGGACCGTCTCGACCACATGCTCGGTGACCATCATCAGGGTCTCAGCCGACAGCACGTCATCGCATGCAGTGTTGAAGGTGTTGAGGGTGGACGTGGCCAAAAGGTTCCCGTCGGCTAGGGCAGCGGGGTTCAGAACGTCAGAGCTCATGATCGATCCCTGAGTGCGCCCACTGCCGCAGCCCCCGCCGAAGAGGTAGTGGAGCACGCCGTTCCACATCGGGGCCCGCATCTCTGATACTGGGTCGTCGACCACGGCGAGGTCAGCGGGCCAGGTAGCCCGGTCGGCCGGGTCGACCAACTCGGACCAGGTCCCATCCCAATGGTGTGCCCACCAGGTCACCTCGGTGACCGCCGAGCAGTCCGATTTGTCCGTGGAGCCCGGCGCTGGTTCGAGCCCGAAGTCGTCGAACGTGCAGAAGAAGGGCATGACGTGGGGTCCCGAGAACACAGGCCCGGTGATCGGATAGTTGACCACCTCGACCGATGAGATCACTTGACCGTCGACGACCACCTCGAGGGTGGATAGCCCCTCGACCAGTCCGTCCACCAGCAGCCCGTCGGGGTGCACAGTCACCTCGGCCAGCGTCCCGTCGACAGCCAGGGTCCAGTCCACGACATCGGCATCCGGGCCCGAAACGGCCACCACGACGTTCCCGCCCGTCACCATGTTCTCCCGCCCCCGCACCAGAGTTACATGGAGGTCCGCTACTGGCTCCGTCGTGGTGGGAGGAACGGTCGTGACCGTTGCGGCCACGGCACTCGTTGATGTCGGTGGGACCGTCGTCGTGGTTGGCACCACCGTGGTAGTCGTGGACCGACCACCGGAAGCCGAGGTCGATGGCGCCTCCGAAGCCGATGTCGATGGCGCCTCCGAAGCCGATGTCGGCGTAGGGGTCGAAAAGGAGGGGTCGGCGGACTCGGCTGGAGACTCTGCCGGGGAAGACGAGCAGGCGGCGGCCACTAGAAGAAGTGAGGAAAGTATGCGGCGCACCACGGCAGTCTTCTCG
>JASLKB010000168.1 GCA_030747775.1 Acidimicrobiales bacterium
GCATCCTGATGACCGGTGCTCCGATGAGCAGGCCGGTGAGGGCGGCGAAGATTACGACGAAGACCAGGGTGACACCGAAGTGCAGTTCGGGGGCGAACCACGGGCTGTTGGGCGACGTAAGGACGGCCGTCGTATAGCCACCGACGGCGAAGAAGGCCACGTACCCGAGGTCGAGCAGGCCGGCCAGGCCGACCACGATGTTGAGGCCGAGGGCCAGGAGCAGGAAGATCCCGACGTTGGCCAACAGTTCGTTCATGATCTTCCCGAGGAATATCGGAAGCACGACACACAGCGCTGCTACGACCACGAACAGGAGTATCGACGCCTTCTGGCGCTCGGCACCCTCCATGTCCCGGTAGCGACTGGTGGCCGCCTTCACCCGACCCCTGGTCACCAGCGACACCACCCCTATCACCAAGCCGACCACGATGGTGGACGTCAGGGTTAGCCCACCCTTCTTGGCATACACCCAGTCGGCCAGCGACTCGAGGCCGAAGCCCTCCAAAAGGTCGTCGATCGCTCCCTCCAGGATCGACAGGAACAGCAGGCCGAGCACCGTGAACGACACGGATCGACGAACCAGTGCCGGCACCACGTGGAGCGATGCGCCAATCAGGCCGAGGACGGCACACGTAGAAAGCCACGCCATCGCTCCGAAGCCCATGCCGTTCTCGTAGGTCAGGAAGCGGAGGAGCTTCGGGCTCCAGTTGACCAATGGGTCTCGCAGATTCCACGAGTCGAGCGCCACCATCAACAACGACAACAACCCGCCGCCGATCAGGCCCACGACGAAGCCGGTCACCAGGTCGAAGGCACCCTGCCGGCGGTTCTCGACGCCCTCCAGGCGGACCAGCGTGGCCGACACGTACCCCATGATGATGGGCACGATCAGAACGAACACGTAGCCGAGGCTGAGGTAGCGCTCGATGATGGTCCGCCTGTCGAGCTCGACGGGCATGCCGACCAGACACAGACCGACGAGCACCAGGCCGCAGATCAGACCCCAGCGGGCAACATGACGCCAGTCCTGGTCGACCGGTGAAGCTGGAAGGGAGGCGGTACGCAGGTTCATGCCCGGTCCTCCGACGACAGCCTCTCTCCGAACAGGCCGGACGGCTTGAACAGTAGGACGAGGACCAGCACGGTAAAGGCCACGGCGTCTTTCAGCTGGGAAACCCCGGGCACCCCGAGCGGTTCGAGGATGACCATCGGGGCGATCGACTCGGCCGAACCCAGCGAGATGCCGCCGGCCATGGCGCCACCCAGGTTGCCGATGCCGCCGACCACTGCTGCAGTGAACGCCTTCACGCCCGGCAAGAAACCGGTCATGTGGGTGACCCCCCGGAACATGAGGCCCCAAAGGATCCCACCAACGCCGGCCATCGCCCCACCCACCGCGAATGTGGTGACGATGGTGCGGTTGACGTCGATGCCCATCAGGGCGGCGATCTCCTTGTCCTCGGCCACGGCCCGCATGGCCTTGCCCGTCTTCGTCCGCTCGACGACGTACCAGAGGCCGACCATGGACGCCGCGGCTACCACCAGCACCAGGAGACGGGTGCCGGCGATCTCGAAGGTCAGGATGGATCGCTGCTTGGAGAGCCACTCCGGCAGTTGGGGGTAGCTCTTGGATGAGGGACCAAATAGTCCGAGCACGAAGTTCTGGATGAAGAACGACACGCCGATCGATGTGATGAGTGGGATCAGGCGGGGCGAATTGCGTAGCGGCCGGTAGGCCACCCGCTCCATGACCACCGCGATGAACGTCGAAAAGAAGATGGCCATCACGATGATGAGTGCCAGGCAGAACAGGAAGTTGGACTCCCACATTCCGTTGGCATGGAACTTGTCCGATGCGATGAAGCCGGTCATGGCCCCCACCATGAACACCTCGCCGTGGGCGAAGTTGATGAACCCCAGCACGCCGTAGACCATCGAGTAGCCCAGTGCGATGAGGCCGTACATGGACCCCTGGGAGAGCCCCGAGATGAGCAGGCCCTTGAACTGGTCGCCGGTGAGGCCCCGGGCACCGGGGTTACGCCAGCGGGCGAACGGGTTGTCGGCGTCGAACTGCTGCCAGATGAAAGCCAGCAGTCCGACCACGATCAGGGCCACCAGGAAGACCCTGATGAAGGTGAGGAACCGATCGACGGCCGCTAGTCGGCGCGCGGTCTTCGTCGAGAGGGCGTGGGTTGACACAGATGCTCCATATGGCGTTATCGGCAAAGGGCAGACCGCAGAGTACTCCACCGTTAACTTCCCACAACCCGCTTCCGGCGAATCCCTCCGGCCTCGCTACGCTCCGCGGGTGACCGAGACCGGACTAGGGGCCGAACCCCGTAGCACCCACCAGGCCCTGGGTGACGAACGCAACGCCACTGTCGAGATCTGGATCAACGGCGAGTTCCTGCCGCGCGACGAGGCGAAGGTGTCAGTGTTCGACAGTGGATTCCTCGTCGGCGACGGGGTCTGGGAGGGGCTGCGACTCCACCACGGCCGGTTCGCATTCCTGGACCGCCACCTGGACCGGCTATTCGCCGGACTGGCCGCCACCGGCATCGACGTAGGCATGGCCCGCGACGAAGTGGTCGACGCACTGCAGGCAACCGTGGTGCACAACGACATGCACGACGACGTCCACGTGCGCCTCATGGTTACTCGTGGCGACAAAAAGACCCCGTCCCAGCACCCGTCCAACTGCGTGGGCGGGCCGAACGTGGTCATCATCGCTGAGCACAAGGCCGCCGACCCAGCGGTCCTGGAATCGGGGATCTCGCTGTTCACTGCCACGGTGCGGCGTCCGCCGCCCGACACGCTGGACCAGCGCCTCAACTGCCACTCCAAGTTGCACGAGGTCATCGCCCTCATCCAGGCCGTGGAGGCCGGCGCCGACGAGGCCCTCATGCTGGATCCGACGGGTGCGGTAGCCACGTGCAACGCCACCAACTTCTTCGTTGTACGCGAAGGCGGCGTGTGGACGTCGACCGGGCACTACAACCTGAATGGAATCACCCGGCAACTGGTCCTCGAGGTTGCCCCCTCGGCCGGGCTGACCGCCCACGAGAAGCCGTTCTCGCTGACCGATGTCTACTCGGCCGACGAGGCATTCGTTACCGGGACGTTCGCCGGGCTGACCCCGGTGATCAGCGTGGACGGCCGAACCATCGGCGACGGTCGGCCCGGGCCCCTCACGGCCCAGCTGCGCGACCTCTACCAGGCGGCGGTCGAGGCCGACACGGCCTCCTGAGCCCCATCCCGACAACTCTCAATAACCCACCGCCCCGATGACGCTTCGCATCAATTGCTGGTCGGGGCCGCGCAACATATCGACTTCGTTCATGTACGCCTTCGGACAGCGAGCCGACACCACGGTGTTCGACGAGCCGATCTATGCCCACTACCTGCGGGTAACTGGACGGGAACATCCCGGACGTTCTGAGGTGCTGGCTAGCCAGAATCCCGACGGTGAGGCGGTGGTGCGTGA